>NZ_VHIJ01000033.1:24885-93590 GCF_006680095.1 Pseudarthrobacter sp. B4EP4b
GCCGCCGGCGGGCGGCCGGCGGCACTTCACATGTTGTGTTCCTGTTGGAAGGCTTTCCGGACCGGGTTAGTTGGTTGCGGTTTTTGCTGTGCGGGTGTCCGTGGCCTGCGGTTCGTCGATGGGGGTGACGACCTTTAGGCGCAGGACCGTGACGGCGGCGATGACGAGCAGGCCGGCGACGAAGAACAGGCCGACGTAGACCGAGCCGGTGGCTTCATTGGCCGCTCCGAGCGCGAAGGGTCCGAAGAAGCCGCCGAGGTTGGCCAGGGCGTTGATCCAGGCCAGTCCGCTTGCTGCGGCGGCCCCGGTGAGGAACATGCTCGGCAGTGACCAGAAGGGTCCGTACGGGACGTACATGCACACGGTGATCAGGGAGATCAGTGCCACGGACAAGATGATGTCGGTGTGGAAGAAGCCGAGGATGATCAGGGCGGCGGCGCCAAGGAGATAGGGGCCTGCGACGTGGAAGCGGCGTTCCCCGGTCTTGTCCGAGTGTCGTGCCCAGAAGATCATTGCGATTGTTGCCAGGACGTAGGGCAGTGCAGTGAGCAGTCCCACGGTGGTGGCACTTGTGCTCTTGGAGATCGAGGCCATGATCGAGGGGGTGAAGAAGACAAGCGCGTAGATGCCGTTTGATTTGGCGAAGTAGATTACTGCCATCGCCAGGACGCGGGCGTTGATGAGGACCTTCCACTTGGAGAAGTTTCCGTGCGAGGCGACCTTGCGTGCACGTTCAAATTCCAGGCGTGCTTCGAGTTCATCCTTCTGTCCCTGGGTCAGCCACTTCGCCTTGGCGGGGCTGTCGACCAGGAGCTTCAGGGCGAACGGCGCCAGGAGCACGGCGAAGCCGCCTTCGAGCAGGAACATCCAGCGCCAGCTTTCCCAGCCCAGCCAATGGATGTTGTCCAGGATCAGCCCCGAGACCGGGCCGGCGATGACAGTGGCCACCGGGAGAGCGACCATGAACATGGCTACCGTGCGGGCGCGTTCCTTTTCCGGGAACCAGTAGGTAAGGAACAGGATGATGCCGGGGAAGAATCCTGCCTCGGCGATGCCAAGCAGAATGCGCACGATGAGCAGTGTCTGTCCGGAATCCACGAAGGCCGTTGCGGCGGCCAGGATGCCCCAGGAGAGAACGATGCGGGTGATCCACTTCCGGGCTCCGAACTTCTGCAGCAGCAGGTTGCTCGGTACTTCGAAGACGAAGTAGCCGATGAAAAACGCGCCGCTGAGGATGCCGAAGACTGCCGGGGTGATGCCCAGGTCAGCTTCAAGGTGCTTGGCGGTGAAGCCAATGTTTGCCCTGTCAATGAACGCGGCAATGTACAAGATCATCAGGAACGGCAGCAGCCGCCACTTGATGATTTTGATAGTCCGCGGATCCACCTGAGGCGGATGGGTTGTAGCAGTCATGAGTGTTGCTCCAAGCTTCGTCGATTGGGGAGGTATTGCGATTACCTTGTGCCCTTGATCGGGGGAACCGCACCTTCCGGGACCATATGATCCAGATCACCAGTTGTACACATAAAGTACTATCTTAATCAAACACCGTCAATGCTTCCCCGACTTTTAGCGGGTTCTTGCCAAGATTGTGTTTCGATTGTACTTTTGAAAGCGGAAGGGAGCGAGTAATGAAGCTTGCAATCATTGGATGCGGGGAAGTGGGACGGCTCTATGCCGCGGCCGCTGCCCCCCACTTCGAACTGGTCCTGTGCGATGCCTACCCATCGGCAGCCGCGCAGGAGCTGGCAGAACAACTGGGCGTGGAACTCAAAAGCTCCATCGGCCCCTGGCTCGCTGATATGGACCGTGTGTGGGCCTGCGTGACCGGTGATGTTGCAGTCGCCGTCGCCGAGCAGGCTTCTGGCCACATCAGTGCAGGAGCGCTTTACGCCGACCTGAGCACCGCGAACTCCGCCGACAAGCGAAAAGCAGCTGAGCTGTTGGAAGCAAAGTCAGCCGGATACGTGGACATCGCCATCATGGGTGCCGTCGGGCTGACCGAAGTAAGGACAAATCTTCTCGCAGCCGGCACGGACGCCGCCTCAGCAGTCACCGACTTCGGCCACCTTGGTGCCCCTGCAAGGGCCCTGGAAAACGCCACCGCCGGTGACGCCATCGCGCTTAAGCTGCTGAGGACAGTCCTGACCAAGGGGCTCGAGGCGCTGGGCGTCGAGGCGTTGATCGCTGCCGAAAGCCAAGGCGTCCGCGCCGAGCTCTACCGGGTGCTGGAGGACATCGACACCGAGGGGTTCACAAACTTCCTTAACGCCGTCGTCCGCACCCACGTCCTCCACGCCGAGCGCCGGTCCCACGAAGTTGACCGTGCCATCGCACAGCTGGACGAAGCAGGACTGCCCTCATCAGTGCTCGCCGGAACGCGTGAGCGCTATGAACAAACAGTCCAGGCACTGAAGGACTCGGCCCCAGCGCCGGGCACAGCAGAAAACATCGACTCGGCAGTCTCATGGCTGCTCGAATCCTCACAAGCTGCCAAGGCCATCGCCTAAAGCAGCACCACATTCGCGCCCCGCCGGGCACGAGAAAACGTAAGGAAAAACAATGGATCTGGGAATTAAAGACAAGGTCGCCCTCGTACTGGGCGCCGGCGGAGGCCTGGGCGGCGCTATTGCCCGCTCCCTCGCCGCTGAAGGCGCCAAGGTCGCTGTCGCGGACATCGAATCAAAGTACGCAGATGTCACCACCGCTGCCATCAACGCTGCCGGTGGCACCGCCAAGTCCTTCGCGTGGGACCTTGCCGACGTCAGTGCCATCGATCAGAAGGTCGCAGAAATCGAGGCGGAGCTGGGGCCGATCGATATTCTGGTCAACAACACCGGCGGCCCGCCCCCCACGCTGGTCCACGGCCAGCCCACCGAGACCTGGAACTCCTACTTCCAGTCCATGGTCCTGCCCGTCATCGCGCTGACCGACCGCGTGCTTCCGGGCATGAAGGAACGCGGCTGGGGCCGGATCATCACCAGCACCAGCTCCGGAGTCATCGCCCCGATCGCTAACCTGGGCCTGTCCAACTCCCTGCGGTCAACCCTGGTCGGCTGGTCCAAGACCCTCGCCCGGGAAGTCGGCCCCTTCGGGATCACGTCCAACATCGTCCTTCCGGGGCGCATCGCAACCGGCCGCATCACCGCCCTGGACGAGGCAAAAGCCCAGCGCGAGAACCGCCCCGTCGCAGACGTCACGGCCGAAAGCACCGCCTCCATCCCCGTCCAGCGCTACGGCAACCCGGACGAATACGGCCAGACCGTCACGTTCCTCGCCGGAACCGGTGCCTCCTACATCACCGGTTCGGTCGTCCGGATCGATGGCGGCCTGATCCCCAGCGTCTAACCGGGACCGTCCCGGTCCTTTCACCTGGTGGCCGGCACACGCCGGCCACCACCCGAGAAGGAAAGCCACACCATGAAACTCAACCGCACGGAAAAGGGCGTCTACGCGATCGCCCCGACGCCTTTCTCGGACAACGGAGAAATCGATTTTCCCTCCATTGACCGGCTCGTCGATTTCTACAAAGACGCCGGCGTCAACGGAATCACCGTCCTCGGAGCCCTGGGCGAAGCACCCAAACTCACCACCGAGGAAGCAGAAGCCGTCGCCGAACGCTTCATCAACCGCTCCGACCTCCCTGTCATCGTCGGCGTCTCCGCACCCGGCTACGCCGCCATGGGAGCCCTCTCCGCGAAGGTGATGTCCCTCGGCGCAGCCGGCGTGATGATCGCCCCGCCAGCCTCGCTCCGCACCGATGACCAGATCGTGAACTACTACCGCGGGGCCGCCGAAGCCATCGGCAAGGACACCCCGTTCGTGATCCAGGACTTCCCGCTGACCTTCTCGGTCATCATGGCAACCGACGTCATCCGCCGGATCGCTGTCGAGAACGAAAACGCCGTCATGCTCAAGCACGAGGACTGGCCCGGACTGGAAAAAATCAGCCAGCTCCGTGCGCTGGAAGAAGGCGGCAAGATCCCCCACCTGTCCATCCTCTGCGGCTTCGGCGGAGCCTTCCTGGACTTCGAAGTCGAACGCGGCGCAAACGGCGCCATGACCGGATACTGCTTCCCCGAAATGCTCGTTGACGTGGTCCGCATGTCGGCCGAAGGAGACCGTGACCTCGCGCACGACCTCTTCGACGCCCACCTCCCGCTGATCCGTTACGAACAGCAACCCGGCGCCGCCGGCCTCGCCGTGCGCAAATACGTCCTTAAAAGGCGCGGCGTTCTGACCTCCGACGCCCAGCGCAGCCCCGGCGGGAAACTGACCGAAACCGCCAAGGCAGAAGTCGAATACCTCCTCAGCCGGGTAGCAAGGCACGACCCACGAGCCAAACTCGACGCCTAAACCCGGACGGTGAAGCCCTGAAGCGCCGGTGTGAAGTCCTACCACCGGCGCTTCAGACCGTCCCGGCCCATCACGCCGCACAGCCCGGACGGATATTAGAGTGGACGTAGCTTCCCTGGATGCTACTTCCATCCGAGCACGGCGCGCTGGGCGCTGATGACACTTCCTAAAAAAGGGGCGAGGTATGGCTCAGCCGAGCACAAAAGTCTATGACCTGATCCGGAGCCGAATCATGTCCGGCACCTACGCGCCAGGACAGCATCTGGTCGAGACCGAAATCAGCCAGGAACTCAATGTCAGCAGGTCCCCGGTGCGAATGGCGCTCAAGCGACTGACCCAGGAGAGCCTGGTAACCACCGAATCGAACCGGGGCTCTTTCGTAGCCCAGTGGACCCGCAGCGACATCAACGAAGTCTTTGATCTGCGGCAAATGCTCGAATCCCGGGCAGCATCTCTTGCCGCACAATCGGCAACACCAGAGGAAATCGCGCGTCTAAAGTCACTCGTGGATGAAATGGCGGAACTGGCAAAACGCCGGGCCGAGGGATACCGTGACGACCTCCACCACAACAACCAAGCCTTCCACCTGCTCATCGTTTCCGCTGCCAGATCACCGCGGCTGTTCCAGTTCGTCAGGACCCTCACCGACACTTCCCTGACCCTGGGCACGTACTTCTACTATTCAGACGAGGACATCGACCGCAGCGTCCACTTCCACCGGGACCTAGCCAACGCGATAGCAAGCCGGAACTCTGCAGCCGCCGAAGCACTGATGGCCGCCCACCTTTGCCTGGCACACACCGCCTTCGAAACGAGCCGCTTCGGCAATGATGAGCAGAGCGCATGACCCTTCCGGCCCCCGCGGGCATCGAAAAGGTTTGATAACCGGTCTCCCTAGCCCTTGGATCCCAAAAAATGCGTAGGTGCCCGGCAGGAAGCCTTCAGCGCATCCGGTTTGCCGTCCGCAATAGCCCGAGGCCGCAGGTATTGGCAACCTAGACGAAGCCGGTGCTGCCTGGACCGCCTGGCCGGGGGCCGGTCACCGTGTGGCTGCGGCGGGTGAAAGCGGCGGCGGAAGCAACTCGCAGCGAACAGCATCTGCGTCGCCGACACATCAGTGACGGAACGGAGCCCTGCTGGCAGGGCCTGCGCGACCTCTTCGGCGGCGAGGCGGATGATCACTGACGGCTTACCTCTGGCTGGTCCAGGACAACGACGCTGGGCACAGGCTCTTCCATCGAACGGACGGATACACAACCCTGCTGGGCTCCCCTGCCTCCTGGAAGCCTTCAGGAGTATGCGTCCCGGGCGTAGGAATTATTCACGCCTGCGGGTGTTTTTTCGAATATCTGCTTTGTTGTCATGCGGTAGCTGAGTGCCCCGGACAGTTCCTGCGGTTTGACCCAGACCTGGTGGCCTTCGCCGGCTTCGAACATCTGCCGCGGCCCATGTCCGTCAGCGGCGATCCAGAGCGCGGAGGAGTCAGTCATTGCGTCTTCAACGAACCCTGTCCTGATCACCTTGGCGTGAAGGCGTATTTCCACGAAGGTGTTGAGCAGCAGGCTCCATTCCTCGTGTTTGTGGAGCGTTGCACGCTTCAAAGTCATCTCTGTGCTTTCGGGGTCATGGCAGGAAACGAGGGCTCCCGCCCGGCCGGGTGCCGTTCCTGTTTGTGGGCCGGGACGTACTGGGCCCGGCCGCTGCGCTCAGCGTCTGCGGGTGAGGGCGGCGTAGGAGGTCCGGAGGTGGCCTTCCATGAGGGCCCTGGCGCGGTGTTCATCCCGTTGGGTGATGGCGTCGACGATGAGGCGGTGGTCCTGGAGGCTGCGGTGGAGTTCGTCGGGGGAGTAGTACTGGAAGGAGCCGGACATGAGCGGGGCGAGGGCGAGGTCTTTGGCAATGTTGAACAGTCGGGGTGATGCTGCTGATTCGAGGATGAGCAGATGGAGTTCGTGGTTGAGTTCGGCGATCTCTGCCCTGTATCCATCTTGCTGGTTGCGGGCGATCTCGTCCATGCGGTCACACAGCCGGTTCAGCTCCTCAATTTGAGAGTCTGACCGGCTGTGTGCCGCAAGGCCTGCAGCGTGGGCTTCGAGCAGTGCCCGAATGGACATGACCTCGGCAGCGTCGGTGTTGGTCCATTCGGCGACGAAGACGCCCCGGTTAGGGGAGACAACGACAAGTCCTTCGTCGGCGAGCTCACGCAGGACTGCCCGGATTGGGGTGCGGCTGATTTCGTATTCAGTGCATAGTCCGCGTTCGGTCAGATGGCTTCCGGGAGGGAGTTTGCCGGTGGTGATTCTTCCGCGCAAATCCTCCAGAACGTCCTGCCGCTGCGTGACCAATCATCCTCCCGAGACCTGTCATGATCTCAACCGACCACGATGCTAGATGCTATTTTCCAGCCTAGTCTCAGGGCCGGGTGAGCCCGAGCAGGTCCAGGGTTGTTGCGCCTTCCCGGATCCGTGTCCTCATCTGTTCTTCCTTGAGTTCGCGGTGCTCCGAGGAGGTCAGGGCGGCGTCGATGTCGGCTGCTGCGACACGGACCAGGCCGTCTGCGTCGCCAACGAGGATGTCGCCGGGGTATACCACCACGCCGCCGATGGCGACGGGGACGTTGACCTTGCCCTTTTGGACCTTGGTGGTTTTGCGGATGCAGACGCCGCGGGTGAAGACGGGGAAACCGGATGAGATGATTTCCTGGCTGTCGCGGACGGCTCCGTCGATGACGAGTCCGGCGAGGCCGCGTTCCTGTGCGGCGAGGGTGAGGACGTCGCCCCAGGGTCCGGCCTGGGTGTAGCCCTTGGCGTCGACGACGAGGATGTCGCCTTCGCCGGCTTCGAGCAGGGCGACGTGGATGAACCAGTTGTCTGCCGGTTCCAGGTCCACGGTCACTACCCGGCCGGCGATTCGTGAGGTCGGATCCAAGGGCTTGATGGCCGGGTCGATGGCGTCTCGCTGGCCGTTGGCCTCGTACACGGTGGCGGCTCCGAGTGCTGCCAGCCGTGCCATGCGTGGATCTGTCAATTGGGTGATGGCGGTCATTACTTGTTGTCTCCTGTGGTGACGAGTTGTGCCTGTGCGTCGGCTTCTTCTTCGGCGATGCGTGCGGTTGCTTCTGCCTGCTTGACGAATTTCAGGCCGACAACCATGGCTGCGGCGATCAGGCAGGTGACGCTGACCATGGCCAGGCCCCAGTTGTTGTTGCCGGTGGAGTCCTTGAGGGCGCCGAACGCGAAGGGCCCGATGAATCCACCGAGGTTGGCCAGGGAGTTGATGGCTGCGAGTCCGACGGCTGCTGATTGTCCGGTGAGGAACAGGGAGGGCAGGGACCAGAACGGGCCGTAGGTGGCGTAGACGGCGACGGTGATGACGGTCAGCAGGACGATGGAGAGCAGCAGGTTGTTCACGGCGAACGGCATCAGTGCCAGGCCGAGGCCGGCGGCGATCAGCGGGATGCCGACGTGCCAGCGGCGTTCGCGCTTCTTGTCTGAGTGGCGGGCCCAGTAGACCATGAAGATTGCGGCGACGCCGTAGGGGACGGCGTTGATGTATCCGACGGCGGTGTTGCTGAGCTGGGTGGAGGCGGCGGCGATGATCTGCGGGGTGAAGAACGCAAGGACGTAGATTGCCACGGACTTGCTGTAGTAGATCAGGGACAGTGCCAGGACGCGGCCGCCGGCAAGGCTGCGCCAGAACGAGACGTGGCCGTGCCGCTGTACCTTGGCGTCGCGCTCGGCTTGAAGGGTTGTTTCCAGCCAGGTCTTCTCCTCCGTGGTGAGCCATTTGGCCTTTGCGGGGGAGTCCACGAGGACGAATAGGGTGACTGCCGCCAGGATGATGGCCGGCGCGCCCTGGAGGATGAAGACCCAGCGCCAGCTCTCCAGGCCGGCCCAGTGCACGTTGTCGAGGATGAGTCCGGACAGGGGTGCTGCGATGACGGTGGCCAGGGGCAGTGCGATCATGAAGAGCGCGACGACGCGGGCGCGTTCTCGTTCCGGGAACCAGTAGGACAGGTAGAGGATCACGCAGGGGAAGAAGCCGGCTTCGGCGACGCCCAGCAGTGTTCGGATGATGGCGAGTTGGGTGAAGTCCTGTACGAAGCCGCAGATCACGGCCACGATGCCCCATGAGACGAGGATGCGGGCGATCCATTTTCGGGCGCCGACCTTGCGCATGAGGATGTTGCTGGGTACTTCGAACAGGAAGTAGCCGATGGAGAAGAGCCCTGCTGCGAGACCGAACTGAGCTGTGGTTATGCCCAGGTCCGCGTTCATCTCTTTCGCGACGAAGCCGACGTTGGCGCGGTCGATGAAAGCGATGATGTAAAGGACCACCAAGAGGGGCAGGATCCGGAATTTGATCTTGCGGACAGTTGCGTCCCCGGTGCGGGGGCGGATTGCGGCGGCGCTCATGCCGACACCTCCTGGGGGGTAGATGCAGAAGTGGATTGCAATGCGAGTGTGTCGAGCCACTCGAGCGAAGCGTCAAAGGTGGAGCTGTCCGGGCCGCCAGTACTGTCAACATTCTGGGCGGTTGCCACGTACTTCTCCGCGACGTGGCGGGTCAGCTCCGACGGGTAACCCGCCCGGTCCAGCTGGGCAGCGGCTTCCAGCACTTCGGCGTGCCGACGGACCGCATGGGCTGGGTGGGTTGCGACCATGCTCTTGAGCAGGTCGGTAAACGGTGACTGGTCCACGTCGCTGAGCACTGTGTACAGCTGATCCAGGACACCGTAGGACCGGGCTGCGGGCAACGCCTCGATGGCGAGAGCTTCCAGTCCCTTCATGATGACTGAGCGCAGCAGCTTCACCGTCACGGCATCACCCGGAGCACTGTCCGGAAGGACACGCACGGGCGCCCCGGCAGAGGCAAGGAGCTCTTCAACGGCGGCGATGCGCGGCCCGGCATACAGCAGTGGCGTGCGAGCCCCGCTCAAGGCAACCGCGCCGGTGATGGCGATGTCGACGTAACCCAAACCGGCAGCGGCTGCCTTGGCGGCAGCTTCCCGCTTGGCCTGCGCCGCAGCGGTCGTCATATCCACGATTGTCGCACCGGCGCCCAAGTGCTGCACCAGCGGGGCAATCACGAACGGCAGAACCGAACCCGGAACGCAGACCAGGACTAGCTCCTGATCTGCAATCCATTCCGAAACCTCGGAGCGGACGGGGATCCCGGAGCTTTCGGACCAACTCACGGCCGCAGCAGGAGGCTGCGGGTCCGAGAGGGAAACAGTCTGGTCGGCGTTCCCCGTAAGCGCCTCAGCCCAGCACAGGCCAACCTGGCCAGAACCAATGATTGTGGTTTTCAAGACAGACTCCTTCGTCGCATGTCTCGGTGATGTGATGCAGTACACAGTACAATTTATGTACCATCTTAGCAAGTGCTGCGCCGTTAGTGCGGGTACTTGCCGTGATGGTACTTTTATGGCTCTTCTTGGATCGGGCCCGTGAGCAAGATTCGGGGGTCCGGCACGTTGAACCACAGGCCCCGGGTCCCTCTCAGTGGGGCCACATGGCCAGGTACGTTGCGGCTACCTTCGCCGCGCGACAGGATCCTGTTTTGAGTGTGCCGTTACCCTGCAGCGTCGGAGAACAGGGCAACAAATGGCGAAAGCAGCGCCATGGCCATCGTGCTCGACGGGCGGCTGGGACAATTCTTGGGTTACGGCTGGCGCCTTGAGCACTCCAGCCGGCACTGCTGCCGGATGCCGGCACAGACGGCCGCTGGCAAAGGTACCCCAAAAGCCTTGCCGCGGCCGGCGCCCGCAGCGCACTGGACGTGCCGTTGGAGCCAGCCAAGATGCATCGACAGCGTTGAACTTTGCCATTGCCACGGGTTTGTTAGAGGGGGAGGAACAGCACCGCTTTTTGGGGAATTCTTCGCATGTACTGTACGTTGCAGGACCGGTAACCCACCCCAACAGAGAAGAGATGCACCCCCGTGGCAACCGATTACGACGAACTGCGCACCGACGTTAAGGAGTCGCAGGAAAATTCGCTGGAGGCCCTGAAGTCCGCCAAAGCGCCGGATGCGAAGTCTGTGGTTCAGGAGCTCGACGAGGCTGACACCCTCGACGGCCTGACCCCAGGCGGCGAGTTCATAGCCGAAGAGCTCGTTGTGCAGGTCATTCCGCAGGCTGAGGATGAGTTCACCTGCTACTCGTGTTTCCTGGTCCGCCACCGTTCCCAGAAGGCGCGCGAGAAGGACGGCCATGCCTACTGTGTCGAATGTGAGGGCTGAGCCCCGCTACTGGCCGGCTGTCGCGGAGCGGCTCTGGGACAGCCTCCGCGAAGAATTCACCCTGCCAACCGCGGCAGAGATGGAGGCCCACTTCCGGTCTCTCGGCGAGCCCGAAGGGATGGGCCGGGCCGTCCGGGTGTTTATCGGCGAGGAAACCTTCTGCCCGGGCTTCCAACTCAAAGACGGGGTTCTCCACGAGCCCGTACTGCGGCTCTTAGACCACGCCATGGCGCTGAAGGTCCCGCACAACGTGTTCGCCGCGTGGATGGTCAGCCCGCTGTCAGCCGGGGCGTGCTCCAGACCCGTGGACATGCTGGACAGCATGACGCTGCTCCAGAGCTCCCTCGCTGCTTTCGTTGACAGGCACCGCCCGGTCGCCAAACGCCGTTGACGCCTTGATGGCTACTGTCCTTGGCCAGGTGTGCAGGATTCAAGGGTCTTCACCTGGTTTTGGGTTCTGATCTTCAGCAGTGCCACGTGAGGCTCGACTCTCTTGGAGCGAAAAAGGAATAGGGGAGCCTTCCAGCGCCTTGTGGCTGATGGGGCCGCTGACCTTTGGCTGCCTCATTCGAAAGGACCCTCTTGCCCACAGCTTTCATTCCCTTCACCATGCGCGCGTCAGCCCGTCATGACCACCGCGGCACCTTCCGCACTGACATTGAACGACTGAGCGCCGGACACCGGCACTGGGCGCCCCTTGACGTGCTCAGGTCCACGAATACCCAGGCTGTTTTCCGCGGTGCCGTGCCGAAGGGCGCACACACCGCGACTGATGCGAGCCTTGCACGCTTCCTCCAGGACCGTCTCGCCACTGTTGACATCCATCTGGACCTCAGCGTCACGATCGAGCGATAGCCGGCCCGAAAGGTCCCGGACCACGGTCCGGGGCTTTTCCTGTGCCCGCTATAGTCACGAGTCCGGTCAAGCCAAAGGAAGGCCAAAGGAGCAACAATCGGCGTGGCGTCAGAATAGGGCGGAATTACCGCTCTATTGACAGTCGCTCATGATGTTCTCAAATCCCACCCTGACAGTCGAATGGCAGGAAACCGAGGTGCGGTAGCCCGAGAACCATCAAAATAGGCTAAAGAATCGGGACTCGATGAGACTCGCTTGCAGCAGGAGCTGACGAATTCCCCTCTTGCGGCTCTACAGGTGGCTGAGAACAAGACCGAAGCCCCACCGGCAGGTGAATCCTCCCTTGCGAGACCGCCTTTACGTCAGGTTGGGGTGTGCTTCAACTTCACAAACTCAATGTCGAATCTGTAAGAGGCCGAGTGCTCCCCCCGCGTCCCCAGGCTTTGAGTGAGCCCTAAAGCGGAATGCTGTGGATCAGTTTGGAGGTTTACGCCCCGAAGGGGATAATACCAACTGCTTCACGGCTTTCGCGCGTGCCCGGGGTTGCCTTGTGTGGGTCCTTTGTCCGGCGGGTAGTGCTGATTGGATATCGGCTATAAGGGCCGGATCGGATGCACGGTCCAGCTACTCTGCGCGGCGCAGATGTTTCCGTTCCACGGGATCGGCAAGCGAGGGCCGGGCTTCCCTGTGGAGCACCATTCCTTCTGGCAAGCCCTCAACTGTGACACCGGCTGGGGATACGTCCACGGTTAGCCGCGCCTCGGCCAGTGGGGTGTTCGTGGCACGGAGGTTTCCCCATGTTTCTGGCAGAGCGGGATCGACCCAGAGTCCGCCTAGGGAGACGTCCGCGTCGTAGCGAAGTAGGCTCCGGAGAAGCATGACTGGGGTCGCTGAAGCCCAGGCCTGGGGTGAGCATGCAGTTGGGTAGGGGAGCGGCCGGGGATAGACAGAACGGCTGAACCCGCAAAACAATTCGGGAAGCCTGTTATCCGTATACTCGGCGGCCTCCATTAGTGCCGATGAGAGGGTCTGGGCTTCCTTTACGAAGCCGTAGCGCATCAGGCCAGCGACGATGAGTGCATTGTCATGTGGCCAGACGGAGCCGTTGTGGTAGCTGACCGGGTTGTACGCTCCCATGTCAGTTGCCAAGGTGCGGACGCCCCAGCCGCTGAACATTTCCGGGGAAAGGAGTCGGTCGGCGACCAGTTGTGCTTTGTCCTGATCCACTATGCCGGACCACAGGCAGTGCCCCATGTTCGAGGCGCAGGCGTCGACGGGCCGTTTGTCCCGGTCGAGTGCAACGGCATAGTAGCCGCGGTCCGGTAGCCAGAACACCTCGTTGAATTTCCTCTTCAACAGATCTGCGCGGTCAAGCAGTTCAGCTGCCAATGCCCTATCGCCAGCGGCTTTGGCAATCGATGCGCGGGCAATGTATGCGCTGTAGACGTAGCCCTGCACTTCACATAATGCGATAGGGGCCTCAGCGATACTGCCGTCGGCAAAGTTGATTCCATCCCAGGAGTCCTTCCAGCCCTGGTTGATGAGGCCTTGGTCGTTGAGGCGTTCGTACTCGACAAACCCGTCACCGTCGCGGTCGCCATAGTCCCGGATCCAGTCCAGAGCACGGTCCGCATGCGGCAGCAGTGCGGCAATTTCCTCGGTGGGCATTCCCCACCGGGTGACTTCGCCGAGCAGGGTCACGAAGAGGGGGGTGGCATCGGCGGTGCCGTAGTAGGCGGACTTTCCGCCGAGCATCAAACCGGTGCCTACGCCGAGCCGCACTTCGTGGAGGATGCGCCCAGGCTGTTCCTCTGTCAGCAGATCCACCGCCGAGCCCTGCCTCTCTGCCAAGGTCTGCAGTGTACCCAATGCCAATGACGCGTCGATGGGCGCGATCATGAAGGAAGCTAGGAGTGAGTCCCGCCCAAAAAGAGCCATGAACCAGGGCGCACCTGCTGCAACGACCATGCGATCCGGATGCTGAGGGTCCACGATGCGGAGGGCCCCCATGTCGTCGTGACTGCGCAGGACAGTCCGTTCAATAGAGGGATTGCCGATGCGTAGAGCAGGGATCTGGGCTACCCAGGCCTTTTGTCGCTGGTCCTGTGCTGAGGGTGTGGGAGAAGCGAAAAGGATCGGTGCTACCTCCCCGTTGTCCAGGTCCGGGACTACGGCTAGCCGGACGCTCCACTCGCCATGCGCGGATACGATCGCTGTAAAGCGGAGTCCTTCGGCGGTGACTATGCCACCCGGCGCGCGCACAGAGACACCCTTCCGTAGATCCTGCCAGATGGCCTCGATGTGCACTCCGTCGCCCTCCGAGCGCCGTGCCTGTTCCCACCGCCGTTGGTATCGTCCGTCCTTGACTTCGAAGAGATCGGCGAAGTCGGCGTCCACGGAAAGCTCAACATTGCACGTCACGGGCTGTGGGGCGAAGTTGTAAATCGTGATGTACTCCAGAATGCCGGCCCCCAACTCACGTCTGCGCTCGACAGTCAGTGGGCTATCCGCGCGGCTTTCGACCCCCACCGCCCGGCCAACGTAAATTCCTTGGTAAGGCGAAGGCGTCCACGCGCCCAGAGGCTCCAGCGGCTGGCCGTTGATTGTGAGACCCCAGCGCGACAAAACTCTGGTGTCCTGATGGAAGACGCCGTGAGGGAGTTGAGGGGAAATGTCCCCGTTCTGAGTCGAGATGCAGAAGGACGACCCTTCCACGAGGGTAATGGCACCTTGTCCTGCGGGGCCCGCCTCATTGTCGGCATTCCATCCGGCCATCGCTGGCTCCTTTGCAAGCGCCCGCCAACTTCTATTGACCTGAATCTACGCCCGCACGCAAACGGGCACCATATGGGGACGTGGACTTTTGGCGAACAGGCCGCTTAGATGACGCCCCTCAAGGCCTAAAGCGCAAGAGCGACGTCGACCATCTAAAGAACCCCTTTTTTAGGGACCGCCAGGCGGGCCAGCGTCAGGGACCGCTGGCCCGCATTTCCAACCGCCAGATCTTGGGCGAAACTGACGACCCAACATTTTGGTTACCGCCTATACACGTCCCCGCAAGGAGATCCATTCCAGTCCGGCCGCTGCTCTCCTGCAGTCCGCCGACGACCCGCTTTCAGGCTTCCAGGGATAGGCATTTTGCCGTTGCACAGCTATGGCGCGTCCAGCGCTTATGGGCGAATTGAGCAAGTCAAAGCCAACAATAAAAGGATGGATTTCCTCAGTCCTTGCTTGGACATATGCGGAAGCTGCTGCCCCGATAGGCCTTCCCGCCGTCCACTGGGCTTTTAGGTGGAGGAAATGTCGCCTTTTCCTGGCGGGAGCCCCGGGACACCTTCGTGGGCTCCGGATGTAACGAGGTACTGGATATGGGCCGCAGTCTCAGACAACGCGAGTCGCAATGAAGTGTGTTGGAGCGACTCCCACCCCCGGGACCAGGTCAACTTGCGGGCCGTCTCGTAGACGCTTGCCGCGCCGGATTCGAGCGCCGTATGGACCTCGCGTGTGCGTTCCTGCGAATGCCGCTCTAATTCTTCCGCCCGTTGGGCGAGACCGCGAAACCGGTATTCGTGAGCGGGGCAGACCTCGTAGTGGTCGTTGAGGGCTACCCTACGCAGCGAGTCAATATTCCTTCGCAGTGGATCGGTTTCGCCGCGAATGGCCAGGGATACATTGGGCGTGATCCGTGGGAGGACGTGGTCGCCAGAAAGGACCAGCTCTGCGGCATCGTCCCATAGGCAGATGTGGCCTGGTGTGTGTCCGGGGGTGGCCATGATTCGCATATCGCGGCCGGCCAATTGGAGGGCCTGACCATCCGCTAGCCTGTAATCCGGGTCGGGCAGGTTACGCATGCGCCGGAGGCCGCGTGCAGTGATGGCCACTTCCGGAACCGTAACGTCCGGTACGCCCCACGCCCGCATCCGGTCCTGATCAAGCCTGACCTCGCTGTGCTCGTCCTTGTAGGCCGAGATGTAGCGTCGTTCGTCAGCGCCGAGGGCGATCCAAGCGCCAGCTTGATCTGCCACCCGACGGGCCATCCCCAGGTGGTCAATGTGGTGGTGCGTGGCAATTACGCCGGTCACCTCGTTTGGACCGATACCCAATGACGCCAAGGCCTTGACAAGCTGGCGGTGTCCCTCGTCACTGTCGAAGCCGGGGTCCACTACGACGCATTGGCTGTCGTCGCTCAGGATATAGGACAGGGTGTAACGCATGGGGTGGCGGGGAAATACTACCGGCACGCTGAGCACACCCTCCGCGACGTGCTCGACCGGAGGATAAACATTGTTGACCCACGCGGTGCGCTGCGCCGTCCCGGTGATCACCAGTCCCTCGGTCTGCATGGCCGCCCTAGAGCCCCATGAGCTGCGCTGCCCGCTCACGGTGGTAGTCAGGAGTGCCGAAAAGCAACTCGTTAGCCTTGGCGCGGCGGAAGTACAAGTGAGCGGTGTGCTCCCACGTGAAGCCGATACCGCCGTGAATTTGTATGTTGTCGTACGCTGCCTTGACGTAGGCATCGGCCGTCAATGCGTGGGCCATGGCAGCTTCGAAAGGCAGCTGTCCTGGGTCCTCATCAGCAGCCTGGGCCACCCGGTGGGCAGCGGCCCGGGCCATTTCAACTTCGAGCAGCATGTCCGCCATCTTTTGCTTGATGGCCTGGTAGCTGCCAATGACCTTCCCGAACTGCTTACGGGTTCTGGCATATTCGGCCGATTCCTCCACGATGCGCAGCGCCCCGCCGGCATTCTCCGAGGCGAGTGCCACCGAGACCAGAACGAGCATGTTCTGCAACGCTTCCCATCCGGTTCCTTCCGCCCCGAGTAGCGTCCCCGGCGCAGCCTGAAGAATGAGACGGCTCTGGCGCCGGGTGATGTCCAGCGTCTCCTGCGCCTCGATAGTGAGCCCGTCTGCAGTCGCATCAACAGCGAAAAGGGAGATGCCGGCGGCGGTCCGGGCTGCGACAATGACCATGGTCGCGGAAACGGCGTCCAGGACGTGTAGCTTCGTGCCACTCAGTTTCCACGTGTTGCCATCAAAGTTCGCCTCCGTCGTAATTCCTTCGGGTTCGAAGGACGCCGAGGATTCCAGCAATGCAACCGTAGCGATAGTGGTTCCCTCGGCGATGCCGGGAAGATAGCGCTGCTTGGCGGCCGCGTCGTCGGTTGCCAAGATCAGGTTCGCGCCGAGGGCGATGCTGGAGAAAAACGGCGTGGTGGCAAGCGCCCTGCCAAGTTCTTCAATGACGATATTCAGCTCGATCTGGCCGGCTCCAGATCCCTCGAACTCATCGGGGATCGCAATGCCCTGCAGACCGAGTTCTGTTGCCATCTTCTCCCAGACCGCGGGGTCGTAGCCGAGCTCGGACTCGGCCATGCGTCGAATGGCGGCTTCCCCGAAGTTTTCCTCACAGAACCTTCGAACCATCCGTCGGAGATCCGACTGCTCCGCGTTGAAGACCGACGCCATCGGGACCTGCTTTCTCCGGGCAAAAGTCCGGTGCATTTTTTTGTAATGGTTTGACCATAATCTACTTCTCGGCCGTCCGCCGGTCAAGGGTCAGATGCCGCGCAGGCTAGGTGCGCACCAACGCACCGGCGACTTGCCCCCACGGGTAGCAGATGATTGCGGCGGCCTCGAGGGGTGGCCTTCTGTTCACTGATATGGTTAATTGGTTCTACCATTGATACTAGGGAGGTTGGTATGACCCATATAACCGTTACCGGTGATGTTGCCGCCGCACCAGTCGGTTCACCGGAGTCCGAGGCGCACAGCGTCCTCGCCGAATATGCAGCGGGGGTAAACCGCCGTATGTCAGCTGCTCTGGTGGGGAAGACCGGTGATGACCTGGTGCGTTGCTTGTCCGAGGAGGTGGAGGCTCTTCGTGCGGCCATTGCGGACCCAGCACTCGTGCAGGGGGCTACAGTAGCGGCCAATCCCCCCAAGTATGACCGGAAGGGACGCATACGCATCGACACGAATCCCGTCTTAAGTCACCGGAATCCGATTGCCCCTCCAATGAGCCTCGTGCGCGATGGGAAAGAGTGCGCGTTCACGGTAGTCCTGCCCTTGCAGTACCAAGGGCCTCCCGGAAGTCTGCATGGGGGCTATTTCGCCGTCCTGCTCGACGAGGTGCTCTGGTACGCCGTACGGCAAAATGTCGCTGGCATCAGCTTCACCCGCGAACTGACCGTCAGCTACGAACGTCCCGTTCCACTCTTCAAAGAAATCACCATCACGGGACGGGTAACCTCCGTCGACGGACGCAAGTCCTATGCCGAGGGAGAGATCCTTGCCGACGGGGAGATTTGCGCTCGGGGCACAGGGTTGTGGATCGCGCCGAAACCTCAGACGGGTAAGTAGAAAAAATTCCCGCGAAACCTCGGGCTTTCACTCACCGAAAGAAGCGGCTGTGGTGCACATCATATCTGCCAGCATTGGTGCAAGCCCAGAGGCCGGACCCGCAGCCAGCCACAACCCCAGTAAACCGATTGCGGGACCGCGCCGGATGATCCCCACCGTTGAACCGCGCGAGCGGTACACCCTGCATTAAGGAAAAGTGCCATGCCTGAGGAAGCAATCATTATCATCGGAGCCGGACACGCCGGCGTGCAGACCGCGGTGCGTTTGCGGGAACTTGAATGGGCCGGCCGCATTGTCATCGTGGCTCCCGACGCGGACGAGCCGTACGAACGGCCACCGCTCTCCAAGGACTTCCTTAAAGCTTCAGAGGACGAGGTGGTCCCGTTGCGGCGTCCAGGCTACTACGAAAGCAAAGGCATCGAGAGGATTTCTGCGCTGGTTACAGAGATTCGGACCCGTGAGGCACAGGTTGTGCTGGCCGATGGACGAACTCTCGCTTACCACAAACTGGTCCTTGCTCCAGGCTCACAGGCCCGTAAACTCACCGTCCCCGGCGCCGAGCTTCCGGGCGTCCACCTGCTCAAGACGCGTGAGGACGCCCGGGCACTCAAGAAGGCACTCATTCAGGGGGCCAGAGTTGTCGTCATCGGAGCCGGATACATCGGGCTCGAGGTAGCGGCGGCGGCCGCAGCGCTGGGATGCGAAACGACGGTCCTGGAGTTCCAGGACAGGGTGATGAGCCGGGTAACCTCCGAGCCGGTCTCACACTTTTTCGAGCAGCTTCACAGCAATCACGGAACCGCCTTGGTCTTCGGCGCGGCGGTCACAGAACTTCGTGGCAAGGGAAGGGTCGAGGAGGTTCGGACAGCCGACGGCTCTGTCTACCCCGCCAACATCGTAGTGGCCGGAGTTGGTGTCGTCCCCCTCCAGGAGCTTGCTTCCGGGGCCGGCCTCGATACGGCGGACGGGATTATCGTCGACGGCGATAGCCGCACCTCCGACCCGCACATCTACGCCGCCGGCGACGCCACGCGCTACATCGATGCGGCGGACGGAATCAACCGGCGATTGGAAAGCATCCAGAGCGCCGTCGCCCAAGGCATTAGTGCCGCCAACCACATCATGGGCGTCCCGCCGGGTAAGCGCGAGGTTCCTTGGTTCTGGACCGTCCAACACGGCGTGCGTCTGCAGACCGCCGGTCTTCGCCACCCGGACGACACCGTCATTGTCCGGGGACTGGACGGGGTCGCGCCCTTCTCCGTGCTTTACCTCCGGGATGGCCGCCTAGCTTCGATCGACACTGTCGGGTCCCTAAAGGACTTCACTCCGGGCAAGAAACTCATCGCGGCCGGGGCGCTCCTCGACCCCGTGCTAGCGGCCGATCCAACAACAAAACTAACCGATGCAGTCCGTGACCTCGTCACGTACGAAGCCTAGGAGGCGAGAACCATGACCACCACCAAAACCATTACCAAGATCAATGTCATCGACCGCGACGGCGGTGAGCGCCGTGTCGATTGGGAACCCGAGCAGTCGCTGATGGAGACACTGCGGGACAATGACTTCCCGATTCTGGCCTCCTGCGGCGGGACAGCATCGTGTGCCACATGCCATGTCTTCGTGCCTAAGGAAGTCATGCCCCACTTGGAGCCGCGCAGTGAGGACGAACTGGAGCTGCTGGAAGACGCCGAGTGCTACGACGAAACCAGGTCCCGGCTCTCCTGCCAGGTCCGGCACGACGTGAAGCTGGACGACCTCCGGGTCGTCATCGCACCCGAAGAAGACTAGTAAACCGAGCCGGGCCGAGGCGCTTCCGCCGGGTCCCTGGCGTCACTGCAGAACACAACAAAGGAGTTGCATATCGATGGGTGTACTTGAAGGCAAGGTCGCGGTGGTCACCGGTGCCAGCCGAGGCATCGGGGCAGAGATTGCCAAGGCGCTGGCTCGGGAGGGCGCAGCCGTCGTGGTAACGGCCCGGTCGACCACGGACCAGCCTGGCCGGCTGGCCGGCACATTGCAGGAAACCGTGTTGGCCGTAGAGGAGCTCGGTGGGCAGGCACTGGCCGTTCCGGCCGACCTGGCCGACGCCGACGACCGGGAACGGATCATCCGCCAGGCGGAGGAACGATTCGGCAAGGTCGACGTCCTCGTTAATAACGCTGCCGTAACCTATTTTTCCGCTGCGGCTGAAATGCCGCTTAAGAGGGCCAGCTTGATGTTCGACATCCAGGTGCACGCACCGCTCCACCTCAGCCAGTTGGTCCTCCCAGGCATGCGCGCCCGCGGCGAAGGGTGGATCCTAAACATTTCCTCTCTTGAATCCGATGACCCGACGGTGCCGCCTTCCCGATTCAATGCAAAGGGGACGACGACGGTCTACGGCATGTGCAAAGCAGCACTGGAACGCCTCACCAGCGGGCTGGCAGCAGAGACCTTCAATGACGGCATCTCGGTCGCTGCACTACGTCCCGGTGGGGTCGTTCCGACCCCGGGCATCGTTTTCCACGGGGTGATGCAAGTGGATGACCCCGCAGCCGAGAAGCCGGAGGTAATGGCCGAAGCGGCCGTCCTTCTGTGCACTGGCGATCCTGCCGACTACAGCGGCAAGGTTTACGAATCAACACAACTAGTGGCAGCGAGCGGCCTGAGCGCGACGGCCGGATCAAGGGGTTCACATGTCTGAGGCAGGTACGGCACAGGGATCCATGCCCACCATCGGGGAAGTTACATGGTTGAAGGGGATCCGGGTCGTAGAGATCACCACGGCGGTCTCGGCGCCCCTCATCGGCCGTGTGCTGGGCGAAATGGGCGCCGAGGTTATCAAGGTCGAATCCCGGGCCAAGGTTGACGTCAACCGGGCACGCGTCCCCCGACCGACAGACCCCAAGGGTTTTCCTGCACACGAGGCTTTCCAGCTCCTTCACGAGGCCAATGCGGGGAAGGAAAGCGTGACCCTCAACCTCAAGACGGAACGGGGCAAGGAACTTTTCCTGGAGATCCTTGGTGACGCAGATGTGTTCATTGAGAATTTTGTTCCCGGGTGGTTGGACCGCTTGGAACTGCCTGTTGAGGTATTGCGGGAAAAGTTCCCGCGGCTGATCATCCTATCCGCCAGTGGATACGGGCAAACCGGCCCGCTGCGCACTCAGCGCGCCTATGCCCCGGTCATGACCGCCCTTGCCGGAATAGAAGGACTAATCGGTTACGCTGACGGTCAGGTCATGGGTTGTTCCGCGCTGGCCTTGGCGGACCTGAACTGTACATTCAATGGCGTATTCCTGGTCATGGCGGCGTTGGCGGGACGTCAGGCCTCCGGGGAGGGTGTGCACCTTGACCTGTCACAGATCGAGGCCGCAACGGTCATGGCCGGCGAAGCGTTCGTGGAGCAGCAGCTCGGCCTCAAAGAACCGGGGCCAGTTGGCAACAGGGAACCGGACGGAACGCCGTGGACGGTGCAGCCTACGGCCGAGGAAGACTCCTGGGTCGCATCGCGGGGCGAACACCTGGTGACCTCTAACCACAACCGGCGCCCGAACCGCCACGAGCTGCTTGACCGGCTCCGGAGCCAAGGCGTGGAGACGTCGCCCGTTCTCTCCCCGCTTCAGGTTGTCAGCGACGGCCGGTTCGTCGCGCGGGGGTTCACTCAGAATGTCGTCCATCCGCACCACATGATTGGGCAGTTGACCATCACTAGTGTCCCCTGGCGGCTGGATGGCATCGTGCCCAGGGTGACTGCCGCCGCGCCGTTGATCGGCTCGTCCAACGCCAGCGTCCTGGGCCGGTACGCCGGAAAGCAAGAACTCGAAGAACTCGAAGCGGAAGGGGTGCTCAAGTGAGTAACGAACTGCTTGAAGGAAAGCTCGTCATCGAAATTGGCCGAACGCGCGCAGCAGCATTCGCCGGAAAGCAACTGCGGGATGCCGGCAGTGAAGTCGTCGTCCTCCAGGACGACCAACGTCTCACGGAGCTGGGAACGCCAGCGCGCATCTATCTGGATGCCGGCAAGGACATCGTGACATGGAACGTTGACGACGACGCCCTGCTGGTTAAGGAACTGATCGCCCACGCCGACGCCGTCGTAACGGACCTGCCGACTTGGGAATTGGAAGCGCGTGGACTGGATGCGGTCGCCCTGCGGGCCATCGCGCCACGGTTGGCCTACGTCGCCCTGACTTCGGTCGGATGGGATGTCCCGGAAGGGGAACGTGCCGGCGAACTGACAATGCAGGCGCAGAGTGGGCTCATGCACATGGTCGGACATCCGGACCGCGAACCGTTGTCCCTTCCCTACGGCATCGGTTCCCTGCAACTGGGCCTGCACGGAGCTGCTGCCTGCGCCACTGCGATCTATGAAGCAGCCAACAGTGGAAAGGGCGGACTGGCTGAGATCTCCGGGGTCGACGTGCTGGCATCCTACGTCCGCATCTACGGGGCCGTCGCGAACTATTACGAGATTCCGCTGCGTCGTGATGGACGCCGCGCCCCAGGCTCCGGCGGACGCTATCCATTCGGGCTGTTCCAGTGCAAGGACGGTTACGTCGCCATGATCTGCCGCTCTGACCGGGAGTGGGCAAGCCTGTTGGAGATGATGGGCAACCCGGAGTGGTCCAAGGAGGACAGGTACTCGAACCTCTACGGAATCGCTATGGAATACCCGGACGAGGTGGACGCCCTGATCGATCCGTGGTTGCGCGAGCGCACCCGCGCGGAACTTCTCGTTCTGGCCCAGGAGTTCGCGGTGCCGGTCGCCCCGGTGCAGACCGTCGAGGAAGTGGCCAAGGATCCGCAGCTGCGCGAATTCCGCAAATTCTTCGACCGCGTCGTCACCAAGGACGGGCAGGAACTGCACGTGCCGGGTCGGCCGTGGGCTACCCCCGAACGCAGAATTGCCGTCCGTGACGCGGCCCCGCTGGCGGATGCTCTCAATGAGCTAGCGCACCGTCCATCCCAGACCGAAGACCAACTCACCCTGGAGGTGTCATGACCACGGAAGAACCCGCCGTCCTGATTGAACGAAGTGGCCCCATCGGGCGGCTGGTTTTCAACCGCCCCGCCAAGAGCAATGCGCTGACCTTCGACGATGCGCAGTACCTGGTGCGCTGCCTGCACGAGCTGGAAGAGGACGATGACATCAAGGTCATCATCCTCAAAGGAAAGGGCCGGTCGTTCTGCGCGGGCCATGACTTCGATGATGTGGTCAAGTCATACGGGTTAGATAAGAAGGGGCCGGATGGTCGGCCGTTCAAGATGAGCGTCCGCGACAGGCTTATCATTGACCGCCGTCTCGCTGATGAGTACATGGCATTCCAGTACTCCCAAAAGCCGGTCATTGCCCAGGTTCAGGGGGCTGCGGTCGGCTTCGGTATGTACCTTACGGAACTTGTCGACCTGGTAGTCTGCGCCGACGACGCCCGCTTCAGCCACGCTGAACAGCGGCTGGGATTCGCTGGCAACACCTGGCACCTGAACATGCAGATTCTCACCTACGGACCGAAAAAAGTTCGCGAAATGTTGCTCCTCGGTTCGGAATTTAACGGGCAGGACGCCGTCCGCATCGGCCTCGCCAACGCCTCGGTACCACTCGGCGAACTCGAAAGCACCACAGAGAAATGGGCCGAACGCGTCGCGCGTAACCCGAAGGACGCGTTAGTCACGGGCAAGGCAGTCCACAGCATGGCCATTGACTCGCTTGGAGGCACACAGCAGTTCATGCGAGGCGCCGTGGGGCACACCCTCGGCACCCTCCTGTCCTTCGAAAAGGAGGAATTCAACTTCTTCCGCGAACGCCGGGACAAAGGAACCAAGGCCGCCTACCAGAACCGCGACGCCGCCTATGAGGAAAACCCGGCGACCGCCGACGCCTAGAAAAAGCACAAGGAGCAACTGATGAACGATATTTTGAACTACGAAGGCAAGATCTGCGTTGTTACGGGCGCAGCGTCCGGCATGGGCAAGTCCACCGTTGCGCTGCTGAACGGACTCGGTGCACGCGTGTATGCACTGGACATCAACGAACCCTCCTTGCCGGTTGAAAAATACGTCCGGATCAACTTGGGGGACAAGGCCTCGATCGATGCTGCTCTGGCCGAGCTGCCGGAGAAGATCGACCGTGTCTTCAGTTGTGCCGGCATTGCGGGAACAATTTATGGCGGCCGCACTTTCAGCGAGTTGGACGTTCTGACGATCAATTACATCGGCACCCGCTATCTGGTGGACGGACTGATTCCGCGCCTCCCGGAGGACGGATCGGTAGCCGTCATCGCTTCAACGGGAGGCATGAAGTGGCAGCTGCGCCAGAATCTCCACCTGGAGTTTGCGAAAACCGATGGCTTCGAAGCAGGCCAGCAGTGGTACAAGGACCACCGTGACGAGCTGGAAGCCACCTTCAACGGGCTGAACTTCGCCTACATGATGTCGAAGGAGGCCCTTATCGTGTGGATGAAGCACCGGGCGTTTGCCTTGTCCGGTGAGCACATCCGGCTCAACTCGATCTCTCCCGCCGCCACCGACACCCCCATGGCAGAGGACTTCAGCAAAAATGCCAACGGTCTGCGCGGCTCCCATGTCTCAAACGTTGGTGCCGCCTCCACTCCTGACGACCAGGCTAAGGCGCTGCTTTTTCTCAACAGCGATCTGGCGAGCTACGTCAGTGGTCAGGACCTCCAGGTTGACTATGCCTTTACCGTCAAGGGCCTGCACGGTCTCCAGTAGCAGGGCCCGGATTAATCCAAGATCATTCCCAGAAGGAGCACAATCACATGACCGTTCAGATCGATCGCCAGGCGCCTGCGCCCGGCGAAGCTGCCATTATCAAATCAGCCAAGCGTGATCTCTTCATCGCAGGCCAGTGGGTTCCCGCTACGGGCGGCAAGGTGTTCGACGTCTTCGACCCGGCAACGGAGCTGGCATTCACCCAAGTTGCCGACGCTTCCGTGGCGGATGGGCGACGCGCCCTCGACGCGGCGGTTTCCGCCCAAGCCAGCTTCGCTGCAACGACGCCGCGTTTTCGCGCAGACGTTCTCAGACGCGTAGTCACCATCCTCCGCGAGCGTATGGAGACCAACATACGGATCCTCTCGATGGAAGCGGGCAAGCCCTTGGCTGAGGCTCGCGCCGAGATCAACAGCGGCATCGACTTCATCGAGCACTTCGCTGAGGAAGCCGTCCGGACCGAGGGCAACTACCAGGTTAATCCGGTAAGCGGCGGACGAATGATCGTGGTGAAGCAGCCGATCGGCCCCTCCATCCTGATCACTCCCTGGAATTTTCCCTTCTCCCAGGCCGCCCGTAAGTTGGCGCCCGCCATCGCGGCTGGTTGCACCGTCGTGGTTAAGCCTGCTAAGGAGACGCCCCTTATCCTGCTGGCTTTCGCCGAAGCCTTCCAGGATGCCGGCCTGCCCGATGGCGTTATTAATGTGGTCACCACCAGTGACTCCAACGGCGTCATGGAACCTCTCATCCGCTCCGGTGATGCCCGGAAGTTGTCCTTCACCGGGTCCACACCTGTCGGGGTGAAGTTGTTGGAGCAGGCGGCCGAGCAGGTCTTAAGCGCCTCCATGGAACTTGGCGGGAACGCGCCGTTCATTGTCTTTGAGGACGCCGATCTTCAGATAGCCATCGATGCGTTGATGATTAACAAAATGTGGAACACGGGCCAGACCTGCACCTCGGCCAACCGCATTTACGTCCATGCCTCCCTCATCGATACGTTCCAGGAAATGCTCGTCTCGCGTATGTCCTCCTACGTTCAGGGCCGCGGGCAGGACGAGGGCGTAAACCTCGGTCCGCTCATCAACGCGAGGCAGCTGGCTTCGGTGGAATCAATGGTCCAGGACGCCGTAGCCAAGGGCGCAAAGGTGGTGCTCGGCGGCGAACGCGTCGACCGGCCCGGCTTCTTTTACAAGCCGACCGTGCTGCGTGATGTATCAGCCGACGCCGAACTTAACCGCGAGGAAATCTTCGGCCCCGTGGCGCCCCTGATTTCCTTTGAGACAGAGGAAGAAGTGGTGGCCAAGGCCAACGACACCCACTATGGGCTGGTTTCCTACCTATTCACCGAGGACCTTCGGCGGGCAATTCGCGTGTCGGAGTCGTTGGAGACCGGAAACGTCGGCCTCAACCGTGGCACGGTTGCCTACGCCGCGGCACCGTTCGGCGGCGTCAAGAAATCCGGTCTGGGACGTGAGGGGGCGAAGGAAGGCCTCGACGAGTTCCTGGAGACCAAGTTCATCGCACTGCAGCTCTGAGCAGTCTTCCAAACCTTCACTAGCTTTCTGCAGAGGCGCCCGGCGGAGTCGGGCGCCTCTGCAGTGGGTCCGCGACGGAGCCGTCCGGGCTTACCAGTGGTTGTAAGCGCAGTACCGACTGTGACAAAACGAATGATTGGATAGACGGGCTCCCGAGAATGGGAGTTCCAGCGTAGTTGCACTCCTTACCAAGACCGGGACGGCGTTGCCCGTATCCGGAGGCAGCGGCACGAACACCTCGGGGGCACCCGGCTCTAAGGGATCGGTACTTCAAACCTGGAGCCGGCGATGTGCGTCCCCCGGCCCTATCGGCCGGTGGTCGGGTTGGCTCCTGCACAACTTAGTGTTCGGCTAACACCCCTGAATCGGCGGCATTGGGTTTGGTGTGCCTGGCTACGGGCGTCACGCGTGTTCACTCCGCGTGCGTCGCCGGCGGTGTGGCCTTCCAGCGGGCACTCTCTATGCGGCGATCATGGTTTGTGCCGTACCTGCAGGCGTACGGCCAGGACCAGCACCCGGCAGCGAGCTGCCCTGCACAGGGCTGTGTTGATCACGGACTTGTCCGCCATCAAAAGCTTTCAAGCGCTGCCGGACTGCCGGCACCGACCGGCGACACCCCGGAAGAGGGCGCGTTCGTCCTGAGGCAGATGCCTTGCTCCGGCTGGGCAGCTAGCACCCTCCCAGATCAAAGTGCTAATCGGCATGGACCTTGTGTGATTTGTCCGGTCCAGTCGCTGCGGGCGGAGGATAATGTCCCCAAAGCTTCAGCACAATCATAGCCGCAAGTGCCATGGCGCCGCCCACTGGGGTACCCCATGAGAAATCGGTGCCTGCGGATGGCCAGGCAAAGTCCAGCAGCATTGAACCGGCTAGCTGTCCGGTGACCAGACCCATGGAGAATAGCAGTGCACCGACGGTGCGGATAATGACGGCGCCGAGCAATACCACGACGGGGCCGAGGATACCGGCGGCCACATACCACCATTTCACCTGGGCCAAGCCGTGAATAACGCCCGTGCCGGAACCTGCGAGCAGCATCGCCGCCAGAACCATGAGCAGTGCGGTGATGCCGAAGACGTAAGTGGCGAGCCCCGCCGGCTCCGGGCGTCCGGTGGCCGCAGTGACGGAGCCGCTCAGCACCATTTGCCACGACATAAGCAATCCTGCGGTGAAGACGAATACGAATACCACGCCCGTGGAGGCCCACGAGTTCCCCAACCGCGGAAGTGAGGCGGCAACCACGCCTGCCAGGGCCAAAACCACTGCGGCCAAGCCGATCGGTGTGAGCCGAAGCCGACGGCCCATAACCCAGCCGAAGTGATCAATCGAAGCGCTGGAGACCATTTGTCCGAAGATGAAAAATATCGAGAACAATGCCAAACCGATGACTTTCACCGTTGCTGCCTGGGCCAGAATACCCACGATGGCCATAGGGCCAGCAAGGCATATCCACCAGCCCATTTCACCTCTGCGCAGCTGACCCAGGAAGAGGCGCACTGCAGCCCGTGCCCTGGGGTGAACCAGCGTGAGGGCTACGGTGGTGGTGAATCCTAGGGAAAACACCACCAGGGCGGCTGCAAACCCATCGCCCATCTCAGCAGCCAAGAAAGCATTGATTCGGGCCTGGGCGGCCAGCAGGGTTCCGACCGCCAGGCTAAGGATGATCAGGGCTGTGCGCCCTACCATCCGGAGCCGCCCAAGCCGACACCATTGTTTGCCGCGATAGTCGGCCCAGGGGTAAGGCGAACGGCGTTGACAGCAGGGAAGACCGTGACAAGCGCAAGGTCGGGTCGAAAGTCAGCCATGCCACTGAGGGACCGCGTGCATATCATTAGTGTCGCCCTTTCCGCCCGGGCCACCGACGTCATCGGCGTCTGAACAACCGGAACCTCCAAGTTCAAGCCGGCGTCTCGAGTCCACTCACAGGCGACCGTAAGCTTCGCGCCGTCTGCTCCTATCGCCCTTCATACTTCACGTTCTTGTTCTCAAACTGGCCGCCAATGTCGCTGTACGGGCGAAGACGATGGCACTGGCGTCAGGTGATGCGGTAAAAGTAATTCTGTCGACCGCGGGATTCCAACGAGACGCCCGAGACGCGCTCCATGGTGACGAAAGTCAGCTCTCCGGAGGGCCGTCCGACCGCCTCGGCAATTCCCGCCATAATCAGGGTCTCGCCGCACGGTGCGGGGAGCCCTGACCGTTGCGGTGCACCCCTGACGCAACGCGGGAAGGGGGCATATGATCTGAAAATCAATGCGTTCCAAAGGACGGCGGTGCAGACGGCGCCCCTGGTCCGCTACCAGTAACGCGAGGCAGGCACTGGGACCGGGAAATTGTTCGAATCGATGCTCGAAGTCGAACCACCAGCTTCTCGAACGACCGGCTGAAATCCGACCGGTCGTTCGAGGGGCGTTGATCATGTGACTACGGGGCGCGCTGTTCGGCCGGCCTAAACGAAGACCTGCCCGCACGCTAGCTGGTGATAATCGAGTGCCTGGCTGATGCTGTTAGCGGATTGGAGCGGCAGCGTCGTTTTCAGTAGTCCGCGGGGTGGATTGTGCGGCTTTGACGGTTTCCTCGAAAGCAATGGCTTCCTGCTTGCCCCACCTCGCCACCGTGAAGGCTGCTGCCACGGCACCAAGCAGGCAGAGTCCGCCGGCGTACAGGGCAACTAGGTACCAACCGTCCGGATTGGCGACTATGATCGCCGCGGCCACCAAAGGGCCGAATCCGCTGATTGCACCACCCAACTGTTGGCCGAGGGAGACAGCACTCGCCCGCACCTCGATCGGAAACAGCTCCGTGAAAAGGGCGGCCTGAATTCCGTTGACAATGCCGTGGCCGAAGCAGAGGACCAGCACCATACCCAGCAGAATCAACACTGGATCGGAGGTCCCCAGGAGCATAAAGTAAACGAACGTGAACAGCGCCTCGGCGATCAGTCCGATGATGATCAGTTTCCGGCGGCCCATCCGGTCCGAAAGCTTTCCCCAGAGGGGCACAGAAAAGGCCAGTAAGGCGGAGGACAGAGAGACCAGGGCAAGCATCGTTGTCTGGGCGACTCCGTACTTGGAGACCGCGAAAGAGATACCGAAGACAGCGACTGTGTAGAAGACGGTGTTGGGTCCGGTTGCGATGATGGTCGCCAGCAGGACGTCCTTCTTGTGCTTGCGGGCAACCTGGATGATCGGGAACTTTTCGATCCTGCCCTCGGCACGTACCTGTTCGGAAGCCGGTGTCTCAGGAATCTGGCGGCGAACCAGGTAGGTGATCACCAGCAGCACTCCGCTGAAGAGGAAAGGCAGGCGCCATCCCCAAGCCATATAGTCCGCTTTCGGGAGCATGGTCACCAATGCGAAAGCGGCGGTGGCCAAGACCATGCCAACGAACCCGCCCGCATATGTGAACGACGTATAGAAGCCGCGCTTCTTTTCGGGAGAGCTCTCCATGGACAGGGTTGCCGCATTGCCCATTTCGCCCCCGAGGCCCAGCCCCTGGACCACACGCAGAAGAATGAGCAGGACAGCCGCCCAGTCACCCATGACAGCTGTTGTGGGCAGGATGCCAATCAGGACTGTCGCCCCGCCCATCGTCATTAGGGTGCCCATCAGGGCGTTCTTGCGCCCGTATTTGTCGCCTATGTGACCGAATACCACCGCACCCAGAGGCCGGACGATGTACCCGACGGCAAGCGTCGCGAAAGCGGCCAAGGTGCCAACCGCCGGCGACAGCCCAGAAAAGAACAGCGCGTTCAGCACGACGGCGGCCGCCGTGCCATAGATGAAGAAGTCATAGAATTCAATGGCCCCTCCAAAGAATCCCGCAGCTGCTGCGCGTCGGGGCGACACCATTGTCGTATTACTCATGTTCACTCCTTTGAGGACCGAAAAAAGTTGGGTTTCGCCCGGTGGCAGGTGCATCGTATGAGGCGCTCGGCGCCCCGACTGCGGCTCGAATTGTCGTCTTCGGCATCTAGCAATCGCAGCGGTGCTCCGCTCGGTCGAACCATTTACTTATTCTAGGCTCTGGTGTCGTGATCGTTCTCACATATTTTGCTGGATGAAAGGAGCCTTGTGTTTTGACGGAAAGGCGCTAATGGCCATCTGCGCAGTGATCGGCAGGGAGGAAGTCTCTGGGAAGCGCCTCCCGCGACGCGCCCCGGCGGCGTATGATCAGGCGGTCCGCGCAGCCGACCATTAGAGAGGCGCTCAGCAGGACCGATCCGGCAACCGTCCAGGCCAGCGCATAGGAATCGCCGGCAGCGAGCATGCCAAAGCTCAGCGGTCCCAGGGCGGCTCCCAGCGAAAGACCAACCTGCAGCGCACCCGTGGCTAAGGCCGCGGATTGGCGGCTATCGCGTACCACTCCGTAGTGGAGGAGGCCGGGCCACGCCCATCCGGCGAAGTATCCGACGACGGCGCCGATGATAATTAGAGGCGGTTCGCCCGCCGCCAGAAGGAAGAACCCCGCGGCGCCGGCAAGCATAAGCCAGCTGGCCAGCCAGTATGGTCCGACGCGTGTCATCCTGTCGGCCAGTGCTCCCAACCCGATCCGACTCATCAGTCCGAGCAGCCCCAGTAATGCGAAGAGGTAGCCGGCGGACGCCGGGTTGATTCCCGACGAAACCGACGAGGCAACAAAGAAGATGCCGAGCGAGGTTGCGGCACCGGCAGCCAGGCCACCGCCTGCAGAGAGCATCACGAGTGGCAGGCGAGGTGTTCCGGTTTCCTCGGATGCCCGGGCATCCGGTTCCTGCACCGGCCTGACGGGGGAGAGGAGTGCCAACAAGGCAACCAGCAAGGCCAGCGGCGCGGCGAGCAGGAAGGCCCAGCGCCAGCCCATGGTCAGTGCAATGCCGGGGATGGCTAGGCCCCCGAGAAGATTCGCCAGCGGGATGGAGGCCTGTTTGATGCCCATGGCCAGCCCCAGGCTGCTCCGAGCTATCGCCAATGAGATCCGGAGATTTGTCGAGGGCTGACTGAGTGCATTGCCGATGCCTGCGACAGTGAGACAGATGGCAAGACCGGACCGGTCCTGGACCATGCCGATTCCCAGGAAGGCAAACGTGGAGGTGCCGGCGGCAGCGATGGTCCCCCATCGCGACCCGATTTTCTGTACGAGGGCCCCGGCTGGCCGGGCCAGCAGCCCCCCGGTGCCGAACATGATGGCCGCAACGAGGCCCATGCTGGCCGCGTCAAACTGCAGTTCCGAGCGCATCTGCACGGCGACAGCGCCCACGAGAAACGCCGGTGAAACCGAAACGGCGGTCAGCGCCACGGAGCCGGCTACCGCCCCGAACGCGCCCCTGGGGAAGCTGCTAAACGTGGAAATCATGATGTCCCATCCGTGGCAGCGGCTAAAGGTCGCGCCGCTGCACACCTTGGCGCGGAGCCTTAAACAGTGGTTGGACCATTAGTATGGGGTGTGAGACACAGTGTCAACGTTCGTGCCGGGTGCAGGCGATATCGTTAGGCCCCGGGCGCTTAGAGGAGGCCGATTGTGATGCCGGCCGCTGCCGAACCCGGGGAGTCCGTAATCAGCCGCGTGGCGCGGATCTTCTCCGCCTTCGACCGAAAAAACCGGTCGATGCCTCTGTCCGTGCTGGCTGAACGGGCCGATCTTCCCGTTCCCACGACCTACCGTCTGGTGACGGAGCTTGTCCGGCACGGCCTGTTGGAGCGGGGGCCCGACAAGCAGATACAAATCGGCATGCGCTTATGGGAGCTTTCCACCCGGGGAAACGACCGTCTGGCCGTCCGTGACATCGCCCTCCCCTATATGGAGGATCTTTTCGAAAGCCTTGGCCAGTTGGTGACTCTGGCGGTTCTGGACGGGGGGACCGTCTTGTACCTGGAGCGCCTCACACCGGAGTGGTTCAAGCTCGAGCGTGCCCACGTGGCCCAACGCCATCCGATCCATGGCGCGTCGTCGGGCTTGGTCCTCCTGGCCTACGCATCAACCGAGTACCAGGAGCAATTCCTGAAAAGGCCGCTGCTGCGGATGACGGAAGATACGGTCACGGACCCGGACGTCCTTCGCAAAATGCTTGCGGACATCCGGCAGCGCCGGTACGCGCTTGTTCCCGGCATAGGAACCAGAGGATGGACAGGCATGGCCGTCCCGATCTTCGCACAGGACGGCTCTGCCGTCGCCGCCCTCAACGTGGTGTACGCCCGCGGCACTGAACAGCCGACAACGGCCATCCCCGCCCTTCAGGCCGCCGCTTTCGCCATATCGATGGCGTTGGGGGCAAAGCCTCGGGGCAGGTGATCCATCCGGGCTGTCACCGCGCTTATGCGATTTCGGTGAGTGAAATGAGTGGGTGTGTGGGGCGTCACTGGTGGCAGGCTGATGGGAAGCGGCACGGGCGGGTAATCGCCGCCACACCGGAGATCACAAGACGTAGCGAGGTGGCTAGCTGACGGCGAGCAGCCGAGGCAGCCGCGAAGAAAGGACCATGATGTCAGTTATGTCCAACGAGGGACAGACGCGGCCGATCCCGTACTCCCACGAACTGGAGTGGCCCGAGGGGTTGGCGCCATGGACCGTCATCGACGAGACCGGCGCCCAGGGCGAGCCGTACGCCCACTTTGAGTGGATGCGGGCTCACCACCCGGTTCTCCGGGTCCAGCATCCACAGGAAGATGTTTACTTCGTTTCCAGGTACGACGATGTGCGCAAGGCCATGCGGGCACCGAAAATTTACAAGAACCAGGTCAACGATGAGACGCCATTTGCGTTCCCGACCCTGATGGACGGGGCGGCGCATATGAAGATCCGCAAGGTAGTCGCCTCGGCCTTCATTCCCAAGGCAATCAACCAGGTTTCGGACCGCGTCCTTGAGGTAGCCACCGGCCTCGTCAATGACTTCGTGGCCAAAGGCGGAGGCGAGGTCACCGATGAGCTGAACCGTCCACTGACCATGGCCACCATCAGCGGCATCCTGGGGGTCGACTACAAGGAAGTCGAGGAGTTCGATATGTGGACTGAGTCCGTCTGGGCATGGTTCGCACGGGTTTCGAGGATGGCACCTGGCCTGCCCGGTGACGAGGAGAACGCGCAGGGTCTGTTCAAGTACTTGGGTGGCATTTTGGACCGGCTGCATGAGGAGAAGAGCGAGTCTGTCGCCGGGCACATCGCCCGGGCATGGAAAGACGACGGTATCTTAACGCGTCAGGAGGCTGTCGAGCTGTGCGTCTTCATCTTCATCGCGGGATTCGACACGACGACACGCCTGATGGCCAACGCTTTCCTGGTCTTCAGGGACAACCCGGAACTGCTGGACCGCCTGCATGAGCGCCCCGATGATGTGGAAGCCTTCGTTGAAGAGTTGGTTCGCTTTCGCGGCCCCGTCCACAAGGCGCCAAGGCGCACGTCTGAAGATGTCGAGATTGCGGGGGTGAGGATTCCGGCCGGCTCGATCGTCCGCCTGCTGCTGGCATCCGCGAACCGCGACGAGACCCGGTGGGAGAACGGGGACAAATTCGACATTGACCGCGAAACTGAGGGGCACTTCGGCTTTGGACACGGCGTTCACGCATGCCTCGGCGCACCTCTTGCACGGCTTGAGAGCAAGACGATGTTCCGGCTGCTGGCTGAGCGCATCGAGTCCGTTGACTTCGATCTGGACAATGACGTGGTTTTCCTGAAGGGGAACAGTCTAACCAATGGGGTGGAGCGGCTGACCCTCCGGGTGAAGGCGCGCCAGGCCTAGTAGGCCGGAGAACGTGACACTGTAAAGGGGAGCGCACGTGCTGGCGCTCCCCTTTACTGTGCAGTGACGGAAGTTGCTGTGCAGTGAGGGAGGGCATTTCATGCATGCAGAAGGCCCGGCTGAATCAGCCGGGCCTTCCGTGTCGGGCCTCGTTCCTAAACCTGGTCTGCGGGACCAGCCTCTGCTCCCGGTCTGAGAGCCCTACGCTGGCTGATCCATTAGCAGGACGGCACGGCCTCGGATCTGTCCCGCTGCCAAATCGTCGAAGGCCTCCAGGGCTTGGCCGAAGGGGTAGGTGGTGATCGGAATGCCAATGTCTCCGGAGCGCGCGAGAGCAACGACATCTGCGAGATCCTGCCGTGTGCCGCTGTAGGGGCGGTTGATGGTCACCCCGCGGGGGATAGAGGTGGTCGTGCGGATGGTCTCGAAACGGAAGGAACCATTACCCTGGCCGGGGACGCGTATGGCCCCGTAAACCGCCACGACCGACGTCGCCAGTGCCAACGTTGCGTCGGTGCCAACCATGTCGAGAACGAAGTCGGGACCAAGGCCTCCAGCCGCCTCCAGCACCCGTGCCGTAAGATCCGGAGCGGACGCATTGATGGTGTGGTGGGCTAGACCTTCGACCGTGGCCAGGGCTTCGTCACGAACGTCGACGGCAATGATGCGGCTGGCGGTAACCGCTCGAAGGATTGAGACGGCGTACTGACCGAGGCCCCCGATCCCGATCACCAGGGCCGAGGAGCCGGGGCCGAGTACATCCAAGGCACCACGGATGCTGTGGTAGGGCACCAAAGCGGCATCAGGGAGGACTGCCGCGTCGGCGGGAGAGAGGCCGGACGCAGGAACCAAGGAGGAACCCGGTACGACGACGTACTCGGCCATGCCTCCGTCGAATCTGGTACCAGGGCCTTGGGGTGAGGTGTAGCGACCTCCCGTGCCCAGGCATGCGTTTTGCCGCCCCGCGACGCATTGCCGGCAGTCACCACACGACCAGACGGTATAAACCACACACCGGGTGCCGGGTGCAGGGCCGGGGACGCCGGGACCGAGCATGTCAACGGTCCCGGCGATCTCGTGGCCAAGCGTCAACCCAGGTTCGAGTGCCAGATCAGCGTTCCCGCGGAAAGCGACGTCTGTATGGCACACGCCGCACGCCAGAACCCTCAATCGAACCTGGCCGGGACCCGGTATGGGAACGGGTACTTCCCCGAAGCGTACATCGCCAATGCCCATGTATTTCAGAGCCATCATGGAATGTCCTGCCGTCCTTGGTCGTCATACTCGTCGGGTGACCGCGGGCTGAACAACCGGCCCCGGTGCCAGAAGCGATTGGCGCATGGTTCCTATCCTTGCGTGGCGCCGTCTCTGCTCACCAAGGTGCGCAACAGTGCCGCCAACTTCTCCGGATGCTTCCGGTGGGCCAGGTGGGTCCCGCCCTCCACGTTCTCCAGCCGGGCACCGCTGATCTTTCGGGCAATTTCCTGGGTGCCGCGCCTGTGCCGGTCATCGGTGCGCGTTCCATGGGTGGCTAAGACAGGGACGTGCAGGTTTTCGGGCCTGAAGACCGCCAGTTGGCGCGCGTCGGTCAGCTCTGTCGCCCATGCCGGGCCCCACCCGAGCAGCCTGTCCCGTTTTGGCTGCGAAAGGCCGTTCCACACGGCATCACCCATGGCGCGACGCAGGAAAGCTTCCGCGGCTGGCCGGACATTGGCGGGATCAGTTGTGGACCCCTTCGGCAGCGGCGGTGCCGGCCACCATCGCTCCCAAGGCAAAGGCGCCTCATAGGTCATGACTCCCAGAAGGCGTTCCGGAGCGCGTTCGGCGGCTGCCAGCGCGATGGCGCCGCCCAGGCTGTGACCGAGAATGTAGCAGGGCTCGTCGCCGATGAGCGAGAGGAGGTCCTCGATGTGTTCCTCCAACCTTGAGGGGGTGCCTTTGAGGTAGGCCGAGCCGCCGTAGCCCCGCCTGTCATAGTAGGTGACGTCGAACTCGGGCAGGTTGTCCGCGAGCCGCGAGAAGCTTGCTCCGGTGTCCATGGCGCCGTGCACCATGATGACGCGGGGACCTGCTCCGTTAACCGGCGTCCGGCTCATGATATTCAGGCCGGCGACCCTTTTGCCGGCGTCATTCTGCATGACCGTCATGTTGGTTCCTAGTCCCTCGGAAGGCCGAGGACCTTTTCGGCTATGGAATTGCGGACAATTTCGTCAGTGCCGGCAAAGATGTGCACGCCTGGCTCACCCAGGAGCAGTGAATTCCAGCTATAAGTGCCCCATTCGCCGTTGTCGGCCGTTGCCTTCGGTCCAAGAACTTTTCCGACCAAATCGGATGCCCTACGCAGGTTGTTGCTCAATGCAAGCTTGCTGATCAGCGGCGTGGGGTCTGACTTGTAGGCCGATGCGCCGACTTTGTCCGACCCCCGCGTTGTCAGCTGCTTGGCGGCCCAGAAGGCGCTGATGGTCTTGATCAACTCCTGCCGGATAAGCGGCTCATCCTGGGCGTGCATGGCCTTCACGAGCGCGGTCAGCCGTGTCCCGTTGGCCAGGCCCGATCCAGAACGGTTGAGGCCGGCGCCAATGCCGGCGCGCTCGAGTGCCAGGATCTCCCGGGTGACTTCCCATCCCTGTCCAACCTTGCCCAGCAGGTTGGCGTCGGGGACGAATGCGTCGTCCAGGTACACCTCGTTGAACGCTGCCCCGCCGGTCATCTGGCGCAGCGGGACCACCGTCACGCCCGGCTGCTTCATGTCCAGAAGGAACGCGGAGAAGGCTTCCTTGCCGGGGACGCTGCTGGTACGGCAGAAGACAACGCCGATGTCGGCCAGGTGCGCATCGGAAGTCCATACTTTCTGACCATTGAGAAGCCAGCCGCCGTCGGTCGGCACCGCCTTGGCTCGGGCCGAGAAGAGGTCCGACCCGGCATCAGGTTCGCTGAAGAGCTCGCATGCCATGAGTTCGCCACGGTAGAGAGCCCTGGGGATCGAGTCGGCGATGGCTTCCTGGCCGTACTTCCGGATTACCGGGCTGAGGATCTTGTCGAGCTTGAAGTAGGTGTCGCTCGGGGTTTGATACTGCGCTTCCAGCCGACGATAGGTACGGAGATGTTCCTTGGTTAGCCCGGCGCCTCCTTGGTCGACCGGACCATCAATCCACCCGAAGCCTGCATCGAACCGTTTCCTGCGCCAGGCGCGGGAATCCGCCATCCTAGTCCGCTCCTCGTCGGAATCCGGTTCTTCCCAGAGTTTGACACCGGTGTCCTCTCCCTCGCCCCAGACGAAGGTGGCGCGTGCGGTCCTTGGCGGCAGGTTTGCCTCCAGGAACGCGGCGGCGCGTGCCGCGAACTCCTCAACCGGCTCCTCGGCCCCGATGGCTGCTTCCTGCGCCAGTGTCACCTTAACCATTGCCTACCTCATATCCTGTCTGTCTGTTTATCTGTCCAGTACCTGTGTGATGCGGCGGTCAGGGACTGCTACTTGTCGGCAGGTGCCGGGCGCTGTGCTGCCATTCGGTACTCGAGAAGTGCTTCCCAACGGTCCGACTGATTCAACCTGCTGAAGTTCTCTTTGGCGGGCTAGGCCTCAAAGAGCGACTCCCCGCCCCGGTTGGTCCACTGCGCGATGAGCTCCTTCTTGCTCATCTTTCCGATCGCGTTCATGGGCAGCGGCTCACGGCGGATCCACCAGGTGTCGGGCATCTCATAGCGTGCCAGATACTCCCTGCAGAGCTCCGCAAGAGCCTTAGCATCAGGAGCATCGGCTTCGGGGCGGATGACGACGACAGCGCCGACTTTTTCGCCCAGGTCCCGGTCGGGCAGCGCCACCACGCCAGCATCGGCCACGTTTGGGTGGCGCAGAAGCGTGTTCTCGATGTTTGCCGTTGCGATGTTTTCGCCTCCGCGGATGATGATCTCTTTGGCGCGTCCAGTCACGTAGAGGTAACCCTCCTCGTCAATGCGGCCGAGGTCACCGGATGAGATCCAGCCCTCTGCATCCTCCAGGGGCCCTTCGCCGAGGACAGCCTCGGGAGCATTAGGGGTGCGCCCCATAATTTCACCTTCGCCGGTCTCATCCGGGTTGGCAATCTTGACCTCGACGACGGCCAGCGGCTTTCCGACTCGTCCCGGGTGACCCGAAATTTCCCGACCGGACGCGGCGGCCAGCAGGCCGCCGGTCTCGGTCAGTCCGTATAGGCTGCCAATCCGTTTCTTGACAGCGGGGAAGGCAGCTGAAATGCGGTCGCGCAGTTCGCCGGGTACCGCCGAGCCTCCAAGAGGTATCGAAGCCAGCGTCGATACGTCCCGAATCTTGAGGTCCGGGTGCTCAAGCACACGCGAGACCATCGTAGGGATGGCGCCCCAGGAGCGGACTTTTTCAACCTCGATGAGGCGCAGCACTTCGGCCGGATCGAACTTTCCATCGAGCATCACGAGCTTGCCGCCCTGCAGCAGGGTCGCGATGCTGGTCTGCACGCCGGCCAGGTGGAAGAGCGGCACGGATTGCATGGAAGTGGTCGGCTGGAAATCCTCGGGCAGTTCGTTCGGGAGTCGGTTAGTCATGGCCAGAAGGTTGTGCATGTTACCGATCACAGAGCGCTGCGAGACCAGGATTGCCTTGGGAAGTCCCGTCGTCCCTGAACTGAACATGATGATGGAGTCGTCAGACTCCTCGACCTCGGCCAGGAGGAGCTCCGCTGGTTCGCCGGAATCCACAAGGCGCCGGATTTCCGCCACGGGAACCCGTGACACAGCGCGAATATCGACATCGGTGATGGCCAGTTTGGGCTGGATCTTCTCGACAAGTGCGGTGATCTCGTGGTCGCTCCACCAAGGGTTGCCGAGCGCCGCAACGGCGCCAAGGCTATGCAGGGCCCAGAAGGACACATACCACTCGATCGAGTTGAATCCGAGGAGCAGGACACGGTCGCCTGCCGAAATACCGTATGCCGCCAAGCGGGCGGCCACGCGGGCAACCGCTTCCTCGTGGTCGCTGTATGTCAACCGGCGCTGTCCCTGGACCAGGAACTCTCTGTCAGGCCACCGGCGGGCCTCCAGTAAGAACTGGTTAACCGACTGGGGTCGGTCCTTGTACATGAGCGAAGGGCGCCCGTGAACGGTCCCTTCGACGACTTCACGTCCCCAGACGATACCGGTCCGCTCTGCGGTAGCTTCAACCACTGTGTGCTCCTCATGTGAATTCTGACTTGTACTGGGGTCCAGCGTCATCGACGGACGGGCGGCGGCGGCGTCCAAGGGTTCCCCTGTGCGAATAGCCCTTAGGGGCGGCCACGCCTGAAGGAGATCATGGGCCCTCAGCTACGATAATGGTCTAACCATTTGACAGCGTTACGTGTTGCTTGTCAATGCAGAGTCGGCGTCGACGTAGCAATTCCTTCAATGGTTTGACCTTATTTCGGTTGTGGGGTTCTCTGGGGAATGTTCCTATTGAAATCTTTCCGCAAGGCCCGCTGTGACGGAGGACGAATTTTGCCTAGTGAAATCATTACTGGATATATCGAGATCGACGGCCTACGCGCCTACAAGGCCTCGCCCACGGCGGCAGCCGGTGACCGCCCGGCGACTGGAATGCTGGTCCTGCCCATGGTGACGGGCATTGGCGAGCAGGTACGTGAATGGACCGACACCATCGCCCGGTCTACGGGAAACGTGGCTTTGGCTTGGGACACATGGCACGGCCGGAGCTCGGACGACACAGGTTTCGACGATCTGCGGGTCCTAAGCCAGCAGCTGGAGGACGACGTTGCCCTCCAGGAGCAGGACCGCCTGCTCCGGCACATGCGCGAAGAACTCGGACTCACTAGCATCGGCGTCGTCGGCTGGTGCCTCGGTGGACGATACGCACTAATTCTCGGTGGGCGAAACAGGTCCCTTGTGAACGTCATAGCTTTCCACCCGACCGTCACCATGGGCGAGACTGCGGAGGCGGTTGACGCCGTGGCTCACGCGGGCATGATCGAAGCGCCCGTTTTTATGGCCTATCCGGGCAAAGACTCGATCGTTCCGCGGGAGAGCTTCCTTGCGCTCCAGCAGGCTCTTCAGTCCCGACACCAGGCGCCCAGTATCATCCAGCTCTACCCGGAAGCCAAGCACGGCTTCAGCGACAAACGCCGGCATAATGAAGCAGTCAACGAGAGCGCGTACCGTTTGTCGTGGCCGCAGGCCCTGGAGTTCATGAAGGCGACGACGGGCCACCCGGGTCCCGGGGCCGAGTGAACATGGACCTTAAGGTCACGAAGTACCAGATCGACGAAGGCGTGGCCACTGTGTGGCTGCACCGTCCGGGGCGGGGAAATTCCTGGACCAACCGGATGAACTTCGAATACCGGTGGGTTATGGACACGCTGGATAACGACTCATCCGTCCGCGTGATCGTAGTCACGGGCACTGGAAGACAGTTCTGTGTGGGGGCGGATGCCAAGGCACTGGACTTCCACGCCGGCAGCGAGGACAACCACGCCGACACCGGCACCGGCACCTCCGAGGAATATGCCCGACCCGGATCCGGCGTGAACGCCGAGTTCGAGGCGGATCTCGTATGGCAGTGGGGACTGCGCGTACCGGTGATCGCGGCCATAAACGGCGCCTGTGCCGGGATTGCCGCCGCCCTGGTCAGCTTCTGCGACCTGCGGTTCGCGGCCGCAGGAGCGAAGTTCACGACTTCGACGCCGCGGCTTGGGCTTCCTTCGGAGTACGGGCTGTCCTGGATCCTGCCGCGTATCGTCGGCACGACCCACGCCGCAGACATCCTCTTTACCGGGCGCGTGGTCACCGCGGAGGAACTGCTGCACATGGGATTCCTCAACGGCGTCCACCCGGCCGGCGAGGACTTCTTGAGTACGGTCTACGAAACGGCGCGCATGATCGCCAAAGAGGTGTCACCGGCGTCCGTGACCAGCGCGAAGCGCCAACTCTATGCAGACCTCCTCCATTCACGACCCGGTTTCGCTGTGGAGGAGTCAAAGGAGCTTATCCGCCAGTTCACGGGCCAGCCGGACTTCCGTGAAGGGATCAGAGCATTCAGGCAACGGCGCCGGCCCGAATTCGCGCCGCCGGTCATCGGCCCACGCGGCCTCTGACCGGCGGAGCCCGGCCTTGCATCGCCGGTCAATCTACAGGCGCATAGACGAAGCCCTCGAAGAGCCTGCGGGTGGTCCGATACGTTGAGGCGTACTCAGCCCTGTATTGTGCGGGTGGCAAGTCCGCGCCGTCGGAGTCCCTTACGGAGGCGGCGGCGTTCACATCAAGTATTCCCGACGGAGTGCCCAGCCGGATGGGACGTTCGCTTGGGTCGTCCGGCTGTCCGAGGGCGGAATGGACGGTCGTTCCCGGTATCTGGGACGCAATGGCCGTGCACATGGCGCCCGTCACGGGGATCGCGCGGTGCGGCCGCCCACTGGAGAGGAACCTGACGACCACATCGACCTGACCAGGGCTGACCAGGGCTTTCGAGAGGGTGGAGTACGGCTGTGGCGGGCCGACCAGGGCAATGAAGGGAGTCAGCCTGTTGCGGGCTGCCGCGTCAACGGAATCAGCGATGCCCATCGCCACCGAAGCGGACCGGCGGAGCTGCTCCAGCTTCTCCGAAAGACCGGGGTCTGCTTCGAGGGCCTCCGGAAGCTCTGTGCCGGTAAGGCCGAGATCCGTTGCGCGAAGGAACACGCACGGATTTGCTGCGTCCACCATCGACACTTCCACCGGTGTGCCATCCGAAAGTTCCAGAGTGTCCGAGACGTGACCGGTCGGAAGGAGACGTCCCGTCGCCGCTCCGCCCGGGTCAAGGAAATCGAGGCGAACGGGAGCGCCAGTCCCAGCCACTCCATCGATGGCGTAGTCACCTGCTGCCAGCGCCTTTCCGCCTTCGACGCCGAACGAGGCCACGATGACCTTGTTGGTGTTGGTGTTGTGAACGCGGACGGATGCATTACCGTCGCTGACTTGCACCAGTCCCTCGTCCACGGCAAAAGGTCCGATAGCGGAGGACATGTTTCCGCAGTTACCGGCGTAATCCACCACAGCCGTATCGACTTGGACCTGGGCGAACGTATAGTCGATGTCGGCATCCGGCCGCGTGGGTGGTCCGACGATACATACCTTGGAGAGGGACGAGATTCCGCCGCCCAGGCCATCGAGCTGGCGGCCGTTGGGATCGGGGCTGCCCATGGATGCAAGGAAGATGGCGTCCCACAATGAGCGATCCTCGGGCAGGTCTCGGGTATGGAAGATCAGCGCCTTGCTGGTGCCCCCTCGCATGAAGACGGCCGGAAGCTTTTGCATTTTTCTCCTACTGGTCAGAGGCCCGGGCCTCTGGTGGTGGCCCGGGCTTTGGGGTGTCCGCTGTCAGAAGGGGCGCGGTGCGGCAGCAGCCTCGCGCACGTTGAGGGACATGCTGCCGATCCCGTCGATACCGATCTCCACGACGTCGCCGGGGACCAGCGGCCCGACGCCCTTGGGTGTACCGGAGGCGATAATGTCACCTGGCTGAATGGGCACGACGGAGGAGATCAGCTCGATCGATTCGGCGATGCCCACGATCATGTCACCGATCCGCGCGCCTTGACGTTCGTTGCCATTGACCAGGAGCCGGGAACGCAGTTCATCGGTGCTGCCGAGTTCATCCGCCGTGACGAGCCACGGCCCGACGGGGGTGAAGGTTGCGAACGACTTACGAAGGGACCTGTCTTCCTCGAATTCCCCTGGTTCGATCCGCATGGTCAGGTCGATCAGGCAGGAGTAGCCGAAGACGTGCTCCAGCGCGTCCTCACGCCGGATGTTTCGTCCGGCCTTTCCTATGACCACGGCGAGTTCACACTCGTGGTCAAAGCGGCGCTTCGATCCCGCCGGCAATTCGATCGGCTCTCCTGCTCCGCTGAGCGAACCCGGTGCCTTGAGGAAAAACCCGACCTCGCGGGCGGTTCGGCCGCCCTTGGTGATCGAGCGCTTGCCGATCTCACCCAGGTGGGCCCTGTAGTTCGCCGGAATGGCAAACACGTGCGGCGCCGCAGGGTTGATCGCGCGGAGGGTGACGTCCTGTACAGCCTTGCCGTTGTTGGACGCAGCGTCCTCCACGAGCCCCGAAACCCCTGCCCAATTTCGGATGATCCAGTTCATCCTCTGCTCGGGCCACGCGTCGAACTCTGCGGGTACCAGGTGCGAGACGTCATGGATGATCCCGTTCCTGACCAGCCCTATTCGGTTGTCGTCATAGACCGCGAGCTTCATGCGGTTTGCCCATCTGCCGGCGTGGTCTCCTCGAAGTAGGCGTTGAGATAGCGGAAGATCGGCGTGTCGTCGACGCGGAAAAGACCGCCTTCTTCAGTGCCGTTGTTGATGTGCTGCACCTTGGCGTACGGGGGGACGGTGATGAAGTCGCCCTTGCCCCAGTCAAAGCGCTTGTCGTTGACCAACATGGTGCCGGAGCCCTTGTGAGCGTAGTAGGCTTTGCTGCCGCTGTGACGGTGGATCAGGCCGTGGAAACCGGGTCGGATGATTTGGGATTTCATAGAGAGCGACGGAAGGGCGGGACCGCCTCCGGCTGGGTTTTGATACTCGAGGATGACGTCGTCCACCGGATCCGGTTCGAGTCCTCTGGCAAGCGTTAGTGCGGCGTCTGCCTGCGCCTTCGTGTAGACCAGTAGCGGGTTGCGTTCGAGCTTCGGCGCCGGGCCGGCCGGTCGCATAAGTCCGGATCCGAACTCGCGCCACGACTTCTGGGGCTGGTCGCTGACGGGCTGAACGCCGGCCTCGTAGGGATCGAAGAAGATGTTCTCAAGCTTTCGGCTCAGGGAGATGTTCAGCACGTCGAGCCAGATCATGGGCTCGTCGCCGTTGTGGACGTGGTCATGGAACATCCAGTTCGGGGTCAGGACCAGGTCCCCCTCATTCATCTCATACTGCTCACCTTCGACGGTGGTGCTGCACCCGTTGCCGTGCATGACGAAGCGGAAGGCATCAGGGGAATGCCGGTGTGCCGTAGCAACTTCACCGGGATTGATGTATTGGATGGACGCCCAAAACGTGGGTGTCGTGCCGTACTCAAGACCCGGGTTGGCCAGACGCAGTGTCCGGCGATCGCCGCCCGCCTTGAGGTCAAGAACCCGCCCGAGTTCCTCCAAATAGGCGTGCAGGTCGGCCCATTTCCAGTGCATCGGCTGCATAGGCGATTCCGGGGTCCGGGTGAACAGCGGAGGCTCATCCGGCTGGGCGATTTTCAGGCCGTCCGATCCCAGCCGTTCGCGCAGCTCGGCACGGATCCGTGCATCATCGTCGAGAACTCGGGTTACAGTCATTGCTCTCTCCTCGCTTTAAGGCGTCGGTTGTGTCGTCAAAAGGTAGAACCATTTGAAAGGTTATGCCCGCCCGTCGAGTGAGTCAACCTTGGAGCGGCAATTTCGTCCGTCGGGGCTTGTCAATATAAATGGTTTGACCATAAGATCAATTGCAGCGGCGGGGCATCATGAAGCGCGTCTGCCAACGCAGCCTGTCTGCCGCTCACCATGGGCCAGTCGGGGAGCCCCACATGCACGAACCATGAAAGGTGGACAAGATGGCGAGCAGGATCCCAGTATTGATCGTCGGAGGCGGCCCCGTGGGCCTGGCCCTGGCTGGCGACCTCGGATGGCGTGGCATTGACAGTGTTCTGGTGGAAGCACGCACCGCGACAGTGTTCCAGCCAAAAATGGATATGATCGGCATCCGCAGCATGGAGTTCTGCCGCCGGTGGGGGATCGTCGAGGATGTCTACTCCGCGGGCTACAATCGCGAGTACATCCAGGACTGTGCCTGGGTCACAGATCTTAACGGCTATGAGTTCGGCCGCGAGGAATTCGCACCGCCTGCCCACGAGAAGACCCCCCCGCAGAGCCCGCAGCACCGAGAGCGCTGCCCGCAAAACTTCTTCGACCCCGTCCTTGCACGCTTCGCCAACCGCTCCGGTCATGCAGACATTCGGTACCGCACGGAGTTGTTGTCCTTCGAAGACCACGGGGACTATGTCTCTGCCACCCTGCGGTCAGCCGAGGACGGCACCGAATACCAAGTTGAGGCAGATTACCTCGTCGGATGCGACGGTGGGGACAGCAAGGTCCGCACGGACCTGGGTATCCAGATGAGCGGTGAAGGAGCGCTGACCTACACGTCAAATGCCATCTTCCGGTGCGACGACCTGGAGTCATTGCACTCCATGAAACCCGCCTACCGGTACATCTTCATCGGCCCCGAAGGGACCTGGGCGACCCTGGTAGCCATCAATGGACGCGATCAGTGGCGCTTCTCCCTCATAGGCGACGATTCACAGCACGTCGTAGATGAAGCGGAAATGCGCGCGGCAATCGTCCGTGCCGTTGGACGCGAGTTCGACTTCGAGATTCTCTCCATCCTTCCATGGGTGCGCCGGCAGCTCGTAGCCGATGCCTACCGCAAAGGTAGGGTTTTCCTTGCCGGTGACGCCGCGCACCTCACCTCCCCGACCGGGGGTTTCGGGATGAATACGGGTTTGCTCGATGCCGTCAATCTTTCCTGGAAGCTCGCCGCCAAACTCCAGGGCTGGGGTGGGGACCTGCTGCTGGACAGCTACGAGTACGAACAGCGCCCAGTCGCGATTCGCAATGTCACGGAAGCGGGGGACAACCTGAGGCGGATGCTTGGCCCCCGCGTGGCACAGCCGCCGGCGGAGGTGTTTAACGACGATAGCCCGGCGACCGAAACTGCCCGCCGCGAATACGGCGAGGCCTACACCGAGGCGATGAAACGGGAGTGGTTCAGCATCGGCATCCACCTCGGATACGTGTACGAGGGATCTCCGGTTGTAGTCCCCGACGGAACACCGCTTGCTGCGCTGAAGGTACAAACCTACGAGCAGACCGGCCGGCCCGGACACCGCGCACCCCACGTCTGGCTCTCGGAGGGCCACTCCACGCTAGATGAGTTCGGCAAGGAATTCGTCGCTCTGCGCTTCAATTCGGCGATCGAAGTTGCCGAGCTGGAAGCGGCCGCGGCCGTGGCCGGTGTCCCTTTAAGGGTTCTCGATATCGAAAGCATCGAAGCTGCTCACGCTTATGGCGCCCAGCTCGTCATCGTCCGGCCGGACGGCACAGTCGCCTGGCGCGGGGAGCGTCTGGTGAACGACACCATTGGACTGGTCCGCCGAATCAGCGGCCAGCCAGTGCTGGACGCTGTAGCCGTACCCGCCGGCGTCGCCTAGGTGCAGTTCCCACGGAACTACACCTAGGCGAGAGGAAGCCGCCATCAGCGTCCCGCGAAACGGGCCCGGACGCTGATGGCGGCCCAAGTGTGTACGGGCGGCTCCGGCTTCTATAGTGCGGCCGTGCGAATTGGTAATAACCAACTACGTCCCGGCCCGCCCAGTTCCCGCTACCCGCCTCGTATCCCCGCGGGCGACGTCCGGACCTAGCCGACCTAGGTGGAACGCGCCCAGCCCTTCAGTCAGCCCCCGGTTCCGGGATGTGGCGCAATGGCCTCCGTGGGCACGATCCGCCCGCTTCGGGTGCTGAGACCTACTTCTTGGACGCCGCCAGCGGCGCTTCCTTCTCGATCAGCCGGTGTTCGACTCGTTTTAGGTGCTCTGTCATTGCCTGCACCGCACTATCGGCATCGCCTGCGCGCAGGTGTTTCACCAACTTCCGGCGCATCTGCGTGACGTTCGTCAAAGGCTCAGGTCCGACTTTGTTGAGGCGGCGCTGCACGATTTCCGTCAGCGAATTCATAAGCATAGCCAAAACCTCGTTATGAGTGGCCTCCGCCAGAATCGAGTAGAAATGCGTCACCCGCAGTGTCCTGTCAGCGCCTGCCGCGCTTTGGGCGTCCTGTTCTTCAAAGGCGTCGATGTAGGCTTCGAGCTTTTCGAAGTCGCTCTCCGTTGCCCGCTCGCAGACGAGCCGAACGATGTCAGACGTCAACAGGATGCGGGCCTCCAGGAGACTTTCTGAGGACAGTGCACCGAGCGATGCCAGGTCATTCACCGCTCGCGTTACGACCCCCGGATCGCCACTCCGAATGAAGGCGCCACCGCTGACACCTGGCTTCGATTCGATCAATCCGCTCATCTCGAGACCGCGTAGGGCCTCCCGCACGCCCTGCCGGCTCACCCCGAAGATCTCGGCCATGTCCCTTTCGGCGGGAAGTCGGGAACCTGGGGTCAACTTGCCGGAAGCAACAGCCTCCCTGATCTGCTCGGAGATGTACTCAAATCCACGCCGCGGGCGGACCTTGGTGAAAAGCGCGGCCTCGCCGTCCACAGGCCCGCTGAAGGGGTGTGAAGCGGTGGAACCTTGCGTCGCCACAGTGGGTGCCATGCTGTACTCCGTTTCGTCGATCAAGAACGGTCTCTCGAGTTCCTGCCATTCTAGACGCGCCGAGAGTGATAGGTCTAACCATTCTGGCTACCCATTGACGCTTCCGAACGCGTCGCGTAACTTATTGGTAGAACCATTTAGATTTTGATTTCCGCAGGCGCCCCAGCAGCCGGAGGCCGAGAGTTAAGGACCAAGAGATGAAGATTGTGGTGCTAATCAAACAGGTGCCCGACACTGAGGAGATTCGTCGGCTGGATCCGATCACGGGTCGGCTGGATCGTGACGCGTCCGACCGCGTCCTCGACGAGATCAACGAACGTGCCCTTGAGGTGGCCCTCCGACGCAAGGATGCTGACAAGAAGGCAACGGAAGTGGTCGTAGTGAGCATGGGCCCCAGCGACACCAGGGAGGCGCTGCGGAAGGCGCTGTCGATGGGCGCCGACTCTGCGGTCCATATTGAGGACGAGGTCTTCGAGGGCGCGGACGCAGGCATGACGGCAAGAGTCTTGGCGTCTGCCCTGAAGCAGCTGGACTTCGATCTGGTGGTGGCTGGCAACCAGTCCACTGACGGAGCCGCTGGCATCGTGCCTGCCATGGTGGCCGAGCACCTTGGGCTGCCCTTGCTTTCCTCCTTGGACACGGTCGAGCTCGATGAAGACTACGTTCGTGGAGAGCACGTCACCGAGACCGCGACGTTGACAGTCAGCGCCCCGCTTCCCGCCGTCATTTCCCTTACGGAGCGTGTCGGCGAAGCGAGGTTCCCGAGCTTCAAGGGCATCATGGGCGCCAAGCGCAAGCCGATAGAAACACTCAGCGCCATTGATCTTGGAATCGCTCCTTCGACAGAGACACGGCGCACGTGGGTTCTCCAGGTCACTGAACGCGCGGCGAAGACCGCTGGAATAAAGATCGCAAACGACGGGGATGCCGGGGCACAGCTGGCTGACTTCCTCGTCGCCCGACAACTGGTATAAGGGCGTAATCGACATGACATACGTGCTGGCATTTATTGAGACCACACCTGCCGGGGGCATCCCGGACAACGCCGCTGAGCTGCTTGGAGCTGCTTCCGCGCTGGGAACACCGAGCGCAGTGGTCGTGACGGCGGAAGCGCACGTCGAAACGGTGGCCGCAGGGCTGGGCCGACTGGGGGCTGAATTGCTGCTTGTCGCCATCAAAGATCCCGGCGATCAGCGCCTGGTGGGGGCTGCCCTTGATGCGGTCACTACCGCCGTCTCCAGCATCAATCCGGCAGCGGTACTCGTCGGGGACTCGACCGCGTCCAGAGAAGTTGCGGCGCGCCTGGCCGTCCGCACCGACGGCGGAATCATTGCCGAAGCAGCCGGGGTGAGGATGGAGGACTCACGTCTCATCGCTACGCAGTCTGTGTTCGGCGGTTCATACACAGTCGAGTCAGAAGTCCGCGGCGGACTGCCAATCATCACCCTACGCCGTGGAGTTTTCGAACTGCGTGCAGCCGCCGCGCAGGCCAACGTGGTGCCGTTGGAGGTGAAGGCCGGTCAGCATCCTGCAACGCTTGTCCTCAGCTCACGTGCAACCGGCGTCGCCACCACGCGCCCTGCCTTGCAGGGGGCGGCCACGGTCGTGTCCGGCGGACGTGGCCTGGGGTCCAGAGAGAATTTCGCATTGGTGGAACGGCTCGCCGATTCACTGGGTGCCGCCGTGGGTGCGTCGCGCGCGGCGGTGGACGCAGGCTACACCGCCCAGGAAGCTCAGGTAGGACAAACCGGTGCCACAGTCGCGCCGAAGCTGTACATCGCCCTGGGCATCTCCGGCGCGATCCAGCACCGTGCCGGAATGCAGACGGCGAGTACCATCGTGGCGATCAACAGTGACCCGGATGCACCGATCTTCGACGTCGCCGACTTCGGCGTCGTCGGAGACATCTTCGACGTGGTTCCCCAACTGATCGACGCGCTGGCAGTGCGCTCCAACTAGGCATCCTGCCGGAAAGGACTGGCCATGGCCACCATGGAACACAAGGCGCCTGGGGGAGCCAAGCGGCCTCAAAGGGCGGGAACCAAGACGTGGGTGCGCGCCGGCGCAGCCGTGGTGGCCATTGTCGCCCTCGTCCTCCTGGCCAAATGGCTGAGGACTCTGGAGCCACTTCATGATTTCCTGTCCACATATCCCGGCCATGTGGAGTTGCCGAATAATGCGCCGACCGGCTTGCCCGCATGGCTGGGGTGGCAGCACTTCCTCAACGCCTTCTTTATAGTGCTGATCATCCGCAGCGGCATCGCCGTGCGGACCACGGCAAGGCCCAAGGCTTTCTGGACCCCCAAGAAACGTGGCAAGAACCCGCCCAAGAAGATCAGCCTGGACCTGTGGTTCCACCAGAGCCTGGACATCCTCTGGCTGGCCAACGGAGTCGTTTTCATTGTGCTGCTGTTCGCCACAAACCAGTGGATGCGCATTGTGCCCACCAGTTGGGAAATCATCCCAAACGCTGTCTCAGCAGGACTCCAGTATGCATCCCTGGATTGGCCCACCGAGGACGGCTGGGTTAACTACAACTCACTCCAAGTTCTGGCGTACTTCCTCACGGTGTTCATCGCCGCGCCGCTCGCAGTCGTTTCCGGCGCGAGGATGTCCGAGCTTTGGCCAAAGAACGCGCAGGGCCTCAACCGGATCTATCCGGTAGAGGCTGCTCGTGCCATCCACTTTCCCGTCATGATCTATTTCGTTGGCTTTGTCATAGTCCATGTCTTCCTGGTTTTCGCCACTGGGGCGCTGAGGAACCTGAACCACATGTATGCCGCACAGTCCTCCGACGGGTGGCTGGGATTCTGGATATTCATTGGCTCCATTGTGACCACGGCGGCGGCGTGGCTGCTCGCCCGGCCGCTCTTCCTGACGCCCATGGCCAGCCTCTTCGGCAAGGTGTCATCACGCTAGGAGTTGCGCGGATACCTTCAAGCACCTCCTGAAGGCATCCGAAGATCGGGCCGAGAACCTGGAACCCTGAAGTGCAAGCATCGGTGCCGGCGACTGCTCGGCTCTGGGCAGCCTTCCACCGCGCATTTCCACCAGCCTCGAGGGCAGTATCGAACTCACCGCAAATCGAAGGAAGAAATCAAATGCTGTATTCCACCACGACGCCCGAACACAAGCGTTCGGCCCTGCGCGCAGGCCTGGCCTCCGGCCGGATCCAGCAGTTCCCCGGCGCGTTCAATCCACTCTCGGCCAGGCTGATCGAGGAAAAGGGCTTCGAAGGCGTCTACATCTCCGGCGCCGTCTTAGCCAATGACCTGGGCTTACCGGACATCGGGCTGACCACGCTGACCGAGGTAGCGACCCGCGCCGGGCAGATCGCGCGGATGACCGATCTGCCGGCCATCGTCGACGCGGACACCGGCTTCGGTGAGCCGATGAACGTTGCCCGCACCATCCAGGAGCTGGAGAACGCCGGTCTGGCAGGCTGCCACATCGAGGACCAGTTCAACCCTAAACGCTGCGGCCACCTTGACGGCAAGAACGTAGTCGATATCAACACGGCCACCAAGCGGATCAGAGCCGCCGCGGATTCCCGGCGCGATCCCAATTTCCTGATCATGGCGCGAACCGACATCCGGGCGGTGGACGGTCTGGCCGCAGCGCAGGACCGGGCCCGGGCGCTTGTCGATGCAGGCGCCGACGCCATCTTCCCCGAGGCGATGCGCACCCTGACCGAGTTCCAAGCCATCAGGGACGCAGTGGACGTGCCGATCCTCGCCAATATGACCGAGTTCGGCAAGAGCGACCTGTTCACCACCGATCAACTGGCCTCCGTTGGCGTAAACATGGTGATCTACCCTGTCACGCTGCTCCGGATCGCGATGGGGGCCACTGAGCGGACCTTGGAGGCCATCAAGCACCACGGCACCCAGGAAAGCGAGGTGCAGAACATGCTGACCCGTGCGCGTCTGTACGAATTAGTGGATTACGAAGCTTACAACCATTTCGATACGTCTGTCTTCAACTTCCAAATCCCCGGCGAACAGAGTTCCTTGAGCGTCACCAGATAACCGACCAAACATCCTTGCCCCGGTAATACCTGCCGGCCCTTCAGACTGCGGTGAGGCGCCTAATGATCACCCGGATCATCAACCATCGCAACGCGGTGCCTCACCGCACCTTATCGACCGTGCGGGTCTTCTATGTGGCTCCTGTTCATGGTTCGCGGGCCCATGGACGCGCAAGCTGTCCGTCGGAAAGTTTCCAACTGGTCCAGGTTTTCCTGGTGCCATGCTCCCAGAGCACACCCAGCGGCTTATATTCGCTGTCTGATGAAGCGCAGGGCTTAATACAAGTGTCAATGTCCGGGCCGGGCAACAGTTCACCCGGCCGGCGTCAAGGAGGAATGAAGAAGAATGCGTGCGATTCAGTACCTTGGCATAGGCGATGTGGCCGCGACAGAAGTCGAAAGGCCGACGGTAGCTGCGGGGCACGTGCTGCTCCGGGTCACCGCGGCCGGCGTCTGCCAAACCGACATCCACTTCCGCGCGTCCGGGGAGCAGATGATCCCTGGAGGTATCGTGCTCGGGCACGAGATCGCTGGAATCATCGCCGAATGCGCCCCCGACGTGCAGGGTTTTGTGGTAGGAGACCAAGTCATTGTGCACCCGGTGTGGTCCTGCGGGGCGTGCCGCCAATGCATTGCCGGTCGCGAAAATGCCTGCCTCAATACGGGCGGTCGCATGTTTCCCGCCGCTACTCCTGGGGTATCGATCGACGGCGGTTTGGCCGACTTCGTCACCGTTCCCGTTTCTGCACTGGTCCCGGCTGACGGGCTAGATCCAGCTTTCGCCGCAGTCCTTCCTGACGCCGGACTGGTTCCCTATCACTCCATCAACGCGGCCAAAGACCAGCTGCGCCCCGGGTCCGCCGCTGTGGTCATCGGCATCGGTGGTCTCGGACAATTTGCAGTGGAGCTGTTGCGCGCCATGACCGGGGCCACCATCATCGCCCTGGACATCAAGGACGAGGCGCTGGCCGCGGTCAAGGACCGAGTAGATCACGTCTTCCGCTCGGACGACCGGGACGTGGCGTCCAAGGTCACGGACTCAGCCGGCGGCCACGGCGCGGACTTCGTGCTGGATCTGGTGGGAAACAACGCAACCTTAAAATTGGCCAGCTCCATCGTGGCACCCTACGGCGCCATCCGTGTGCCCGGTCTCAGCGACGGCGTTTTCGAATTCGAGACCTCCCAGACCTCCACCTCCCTGCCCTGGGGTGTCTCCCTCACCCGCCCGTACAGCGGCACGCACCAAGACCTGCACGAACTCGTGGCGCTGGCACGTACCGGAAGGATCAACGTGAATCTGGAGCGTTACACCTTCGAGAACGCCCTGCGGGCTTTCGACGACCTCGAGGCCGGGAAGATCACCGGCCGCGCCGTGGTCGTCATGGAGTAAGGATGACATGCAACCGCACCGCCGCGGGCAGGGCCAGGCGCGTGTAGTCTTCGGCCAATCGGAACTAGGGGAAGTACAGAAGGGCGATAATCTTGCGGCTGCCTGAGATGCTGCCTTTAGTCATACGCCTGCCAAAAGACTCATAGACCCCCGCTGGCCGCGTCCCGCCTCTCTCGTCCCTACTTGGAACGACAATTGCGCCCAACTCCCTACTAGCCCCTGAAAAGGCTCGCAATGACGAAAATGTTGATTATTGGACCACCTGGTTCCGGCAAAGGAACCCAAGCACAACGTATCTCCGAACGCCTCGGCGTCGTGACAGTCTCCACCGGCGATATCTTCCGCGCCAACGTGAAGGGCGAAACGCCCCTTGGCATCGAAGCCAAGAAGTACTTGGACGCAGGTGACTTCGTTCCTGACAGCGTGACCAACAAGATGGTCCGCGACCGGCTCAGCGAGTACGACGTCGAAAACGGCTTCCTTCTGGACGGCTACCCTCGCACCACCGCGCAGGTTGATTACCTCGACGGGATCCTCGCCAAAAGGGAAGAAAAGCTCGACCTCGTCCTGCAGCTCACCGCCGACGACGAGGAACTCGTCTCCCGCCTGCTGGGCCGCGCCAAGGAAACCGGCCGCAGCGACGACAACGAAACCATCATCCGCCACCGCCTGGACCTCTACCACAAGCAGACCGAAGCCGTGGCAGCACGGTACGCCGAGCGCGGGGTCCTCGCCCAGATCAACGGCATCGGCGCAATCGAAGTAGTGTCAGACCTGCTGATGGCAGCCATCGTGGACGTAGCGTCAGCCGTACGATGACCAGGCGCCCACGTTTTAGGTGCTGAGTAAGCGTGACCGTTCGCCCTGCGCTGGTACACCATCACGACGGGTAATGTATGTGGCGCGCGCACAGCCCCCGGTGCAGCCAAGCTCCCGAACCTACGTGCGCCGCGGCTAGCGCAGTTCTCCTGACAACGCGTGACGTCCCGGTGGCGACACGCAGCATCCGGAATCAGGTTCACCGGGAGCTAGCCATCACCTACGATTTCTGTGTTCGAAGAACTTATGGTCGTGGGGAGAACAGCTCGGGGCTGAGCTGAATCCATAGCGGCGACATGGTCCCCCCGGCAACAGGCCTTTGGATCTCCCGAAACCGAACGCTAGGTGGACCAGCTCTGGCTGAGGGGAAGACACGAAGGGGTTTCCTTCCAGCGCCTGCAGAGCAACAGTTTCACGTTCCAGGGCATTCACGAGGATGTGAACTGGAGGCGGCCGGTGCGTCCATGGCGGTTCTCCCTACCGCCGTTACGGTAAGTACTTGGCAGCAACAGCCGGCCCCCATTCCCAAACATTCCACGCAGCCTCAGAGAGCTCGAAGCCTGGCAAGGAAGGTGCACACGGGCGCCTCCGATGAGGAACCCAGTCTTCCAGCGTGAGTAAGTGAGAGTGGTGCCTCGCCCTGCAAAAAGCCGCAGAAATCCTTCCCCGCCCGACCGTATTCGTTTCATCACCTACTCACAACGTTTGCCAGTCAGACCGCTGCGGACTGGAAATGCCCACTCTGCCTCCGTGATTGCCGTCGGCGGACATGTCACCAGTTGAAGCGCGGGCCGCCAGGTACCCGTTCGCCCATTGATCATTGACCGCGCTGGCGCCCGTAGCTTACGGACTATTCGCCGGCGGCTGCCTGCAGTCCTGTGGGCCTGTACAAGGAGATGAAACACCGCAGATAGGCCGTGCTGCTCTGCCTCGGCCCGGTTCCCGATCTCCTTTGCGAAACGGCCCTCGTCCCCGTGGTGGCAACGGTAGAGAAAAGGGGTTCAGCTGCAAATGGGGATATTCCTTGGCCGATTTGGCTATAGGCACTTCCTCCCCTGTTATCAAATTCCCCGCCTTCCAAACTTTTAGACAGCTTGGGCAGCCGGGGAAGGGGACCGTTATGCCAGCAGATACCCGGACGGACGGATCTACACCTGGCAGTGACCCACTGCGCGTTCACCTGAGGTGTCACCCGGAACCGCATCCTCTGGGGTAGTGCCGTATCCAGATTGCGCAGTTCGATCCAGATTGCGAAACGTTTATCGGTCTGTCCATTGAGCACCAGTGTGATCCTGCTCATACTCAAAACATGCTGCCGGCGCCAACGGCACAGGCACCGCGGCCTAGATCCCACCAACTGTGATGAAGCAGGAGAAAAATGACGACGACATCGGTACCCCTCAGCTGGATCGACGAGATCACCATGGAGCAGCTGGAGCGCAACCCCTATCCGATCTACGAGCGGCTGCGCGACGAGGCGCCGCTGGCTTACATTCCGGTGCTCGGCTCCTACGTCGCTTCCTCGGCCGAAGTTTGCCGGCAGGTCGCCACCAGCCCGGAATTCCAGGGGTTCATTCCCAAGACCGGCGCCAGGATTTTCGGGCACCCGGCCATCATCGGATCGAACGGGGACCTTCACAAGGACCTGCGCGCCATGATCGATCCGGGGCTACAGCCCAAGCAAGTGGACCTTTATATCGAGGACATGGTCCGTCCGATCGCCCGGCATTACATCCAGCAGTTCGAAAACGACGGCAAAGCCGACCTGGTTGCCCAGTTCTGCGAGCCGGTCAGCGTTCGGGCCGTCGGTGATTTCCTCGGTTTCAAGGATGTCAGCTCGGACAAGCTTCGAGAGTGGTTCCATAAGCTCAGCGTGTCCTTCGCCAATGTGGCAGTGGACAGCAATGGCGATTTCGCCAATCCGGAGGGATTTAGGCCCGCGGATGAGGCCAAGGCAGAAATTAGGGCCGTGGTTGAACCGCTTCTCGACAAGTGGACTGTTGAACCCGACGACGGCGCTATTTCCCACTGGCTCCATGACGGAATGCCCGAAGGCCAGGTCAGGGACCGGAACTACATCTACCCCACGATCATCGCCCTGCTCCTTGGTGCCTTGCAGGAGCCCGCCCACGCTATGGCATCCACTCTCGCCGGACTGTTCACCAACCCGGAACAGCTCGAGGCTGTCATCGACGAACCTGGACTGATTCCGCGCGCCATCTCTGAGGGCATCCGCTGGACCTCCCCGATCTGGTCCGCGACGGCCCGGGAGAATATCCAGGATACGACTGTCGCCGGTGTGCATCTCCCGGCCGGGTCGGTGGTGATGCTGTCCTACGGCTCAGCCAACCATGACCACGGCCTGTACAATGCTCCGTCGGAATACGACCTGACGCGCCCTCCGCTGCCCCATCTGGCCTTCGGAGCGGGCAAGCACGGTTGCGCTGGCATCTACTTCGCAAACACCGCGTGCCGGATCGCACTGGAGGAGCTGTTTGAGGCAATTCCGAATCTGGAAAGCGATCAAGACCGGATCGGCTTCTGGGGCTGGGCATTCCGCGGGCCCGAGTCCCTACATTCGAAGTGGGAGGTATAGCCGTGACTGAAAACTCCCTTCACGGCGTGAAGCTGGCCTCGACCTCCGAAGAGGTCGGCTGCCGCCCGGACCAGCCGCTCCTGGACTCGCTGCTGCGCAATGAGATCTGGATCCCGAATTCCTGCAACCAGGGAACCTGTGGAACCTGCAAGGTCCAGGTCCTCCGCGGGCAAGTGGATCACCGCCAGTCGCCCTTGGACACGTTGAACATGGCTGAACGGGACGGCGGCATGGCCTTGGCCTGCCAAGCGACCCCTTGTTCCGACGTTGAGATCCAGCCCGTGGGCGAAAGCGTCGCCGGCGGACTCCGGCATCGGCTGCAGGACTTCCTCGGAACAGTTACAGGTCTGGCAGACATCGCTGAGGATACCCGGCGGCTGCTGGTCTCGCTAGAAAAGCCGATGGAGTTCAGCGCCGGCCAATACGTGGAAATGACGGTGCCTCGCACCGGTGCTAAGCGGCAGTATTCCATGGCCAGCGCCCCTAGCACGCCCACCGAACTCGAATTCCACATCCGCCGGGTTCCGGACGGCGAAGCGACTGATGGGTGGATCTTCACTACCCTGCAGGAGGGCGACACGATCGAGCTGTCCGGACCGTACGGCGATTTCACCTATGCCGATGTCGACGGCGCCCCCCTGATACTGGTGGGGGGCGGCACCGGGCTGGCTCCGCTGATGTCGATCTTAAGGCACGCCCTGAGTCTGGATCCCGACCGTGAAATCCATTTGTACCAAGGCGCCCGCACCACGGCCGACCTCTACGACTTTGACAAGCTGCGAGGATACGCCGAGACATTCGCCAATCTCCACTATGTTCCGGCCCTCAACATGGAGGACTGGGATGGGCGGACCGGCCACGTGACGGACGTAATGCTGGAGGACTTTGATTCCTGCAAGGACTATTCGGGTTACCTCTGCGGGCCGCCGGTCATGGTGGAGGCGGGCATCAAGGCGTTCAAGCGTCGGCGCATGGCGCCGCGCAGGATCTACCGGGAGAAGTACACACCGGCGGCGGCTGCGGCCCGACCGGCAGGGCTGGCGGTGGCAGCCTTGGCCTAGCGCCAGAGAAGGTCTCCGCGCTGCACGTGGCGGGGACCGCCCCCGTTAGCGGAAGAACCCCTGGATTTTTGCAAAGCGGTTTTAAAACGGCTTGGTTGCCGCATCGAGTGGGGGCTAAGCGATTAGAGAGGACTGGGAATGATTCAAGGACTGGTGACTTCTGCGGCGCCTATTGCGCGCCCGGAATGTCTGTTTATTGACGGGAAGTGGGTTGAGCCCGCGACCGGAGGACGAATCGACGTCATAAATCCGGCAACGGAGCAGGTGTACGTCAGTGTCGCCGAAGCCACGGAACCTGACATCGATCGCGCGGTCGCCGCTGCACGCGCCGCCTTCGACCACGGCCCATGGCCCCGCCTGAGTCATGCGGAGAGGGCCGAGTACCTGCGTTCCATGGGTGAGAAGCTCAATGAGCGCGTCGACGACGTAGCACAGATTTGGCCCAGCGAAATGGGCACCACCCATGCGGTGGCCCACGCCTTTGCCGGCACCATCGGCGGCGCATACGAGTACTACGCCGACCTAGCCGACACGTTCCCGTTCGAGGAGCGGTTCGACAATCCGCCCGGAGGCGGGAAACTGGCGCTGATCGTACGCGAACCGGTCGGCGTCGTGGGCGCGATCATTCCTTGGAACGCTCCGATGAACATCATGGCCTACAAGATCGCCCCGGCTCTGCTGGCCGGTTGCACAGTGGTGCTAAAGAACTCACCGGAGGCCCCAGGAGCGGGGTATGTGATGGCCGAGATCGCCGAGGCCATCGGGCTGCCGCCGGGCGTGCTCAACGTCGTGACCGCTGACCGCGGCCCTTCCGAGCGTCTGGTCCGCCACCCCGACGTCGACAAGATCTCCTTTACCGGCTCCCTCGGCGCGGGCAAACGTATCGCTGGTCTCGCCGCGGAGCGGATCGCACGCGTCACCCTGGAACTGGGTGGCAAGTCCGCAGCTGTGGTTCTGGATGACTACGATATTGACGCTGCCGCCCAGTCGATCGCCGGTTACGCCTGTTTCCTGACAGGGCAGGTCTGTTCGTCCTTGTCGCGCGTCATTGTCAGCCGCAGCCGTCATGACGAGCTTGTTGAAGCCCTGAGCTCGGTTTTCGGCGGGGTCAAGGTCGGCGATCCCTTCGACCCGGCCACCGGCATGGGTCCGATCGCGACCCGCAGCCAGCTCGAAAAGGTTGAGCACTACGCCAGGCTAGGCGTCTCCGAGGGTGCCACTCTGGCCCACGGCGGTCGTCGCCCTGCTCACCTGTCGCGCGGCTGGTTCTTCGAACCAACCGTGCTGGCCAACGTTGACAACAACGCAACCGTCGCCCGCGAGGAAATTTTCGGCCCGGTGCTGAGCGTGATCCCCGCTGACAACGAGGAGCACGCTATCGAGCTGGCAAACGACTCGATCTTCGGCCTGAACAACTCCGTGTTCACCAACGACGTAGACCGCGCCTATGCCGTCGCCCGCCAGTTGCGCTCTGGGACTGTCGGCCACAACGTCTTCCGCAGTGACATGCGGATCGGCTTTGGCGGCTTCAAGCAGTCTGGCCTGGGCCGTGAGGGCGGCGTGGACGGGCTGCGCCCATTCTTGGAGAACAAAACCGTCATCCTCGATGAAATTCCGTCCCACCTGAAGTAGGAGCAGATTATGGAAACAGTTATCAACGGCGTGACCCTGTTGTCGGAGGCCACGACCAGTAACGAAACGGCCCGTCGGAACATCGACGTCATCATCGAATTCTTTTCCCTGTACCTCAAGGACAAGGATCGCTTCTACTCACTCTGGGCCGACGAGGACCCATCGGTAATTACCCCTTATGTGACCGGAGATGTTGCCGTGTGCCAGGTGGGCGTGCACGCCGGTTGGGAGGCCGTCAAGGCTTTTTGGGATCCGATTCACGATGACATGCACGGAACCTTCGACTGGTTCATCGACGAGATTATCCCTGGCGAGGACCCCAACGTCATCATCACCCGCTCGCACAGCAACATCGACGTGCAGGCCGACGGAATCTGGGGTGGAAAACACGTGAAGTACGAAGGCCGCTACGTCCAGTTCTTCCGCTTCATCGACGGTAAGGTCAAGTCCTTCGAGGAGTACTATGACACCGCACAGCTGAACGCAGCATACGGCGGCTGACTGCCTCGGCGCGTAGGATGGGTGGCTCCTAGATTCCGGGAGCCACCCATCATCGTTCCACGATCTCCTCATTTTCCAGGGCATCGAGGTTGAAGCTGCCCTTGCAACGGACCGTCCTGGTGGCAAACTCGTGGCACCGATTCCAGCCGGGCAACGGAAAAGTACGACAGCTGGCAGTCACTACCGCGCGCTCGGTGAGTTTTCGGATTCCGCGGACGTTGCCGGCGGCCAGAGCTGATCACGACTCATGTGCTGCGACCGTATACTCCAGCAGCGCCGTGTCGGAGTACTCCCTAATTGCGCCGCCGAGTTCCTCCCCGTCACGGCTAGGCGGCTGGCGTCAAAGCGGAGTCCTTCGCAGGGGCCTGGCAGAGCGAGGGCGATCACCAATGCATTCGTCGTCGACGGCGCCTCGGTTACCAACTTCGTCCGGGCTAAGGGACAGACCAAGCTAAGGTCGTGTTCTCCTTCTATACTGCCAGGTCGTCCGTTTCTCCCTCCCCACTGCCCATCGCCCTTGGGTGCTCTTGTTGATCGAAGCCGCTATTCCAAATTCAGCATGCTGGACGGAAGCCGTCCGTACTTCTGCTTGTATAGCAATGAAAAACGCCCCGCATGCACAAAACCCCATTTGGCGGCGATGTCCCGGACTGATGCCCCACCTGTGCACTCCAGCAAGTCACGGTGCACCAGCGTCAGGCGCAAGTCGCGCAGGTATTCGGTGGGGGAGAGGCCCAAGGTAGTCCGGAAGGACTGCTGCAGTCTGCGGCCGCTCACTCCGGCAAGCTCAGCCAGGTCGCTGAGCGTCCATCCGCGGGCCGGATCTGCGTGCACAGCCTCCAGCACCCTTTTGACGTGACGGGGTCGGGCCGCCGCTGCAGAGTTCTGGCTGGGGGAGTCCGAGGTCAGGCCCGCGATGAGGGAATCAGTGATGGCACCGCTGAGCTGCGTGCTGACGTCGAGACCGCCCAAAAGATCCTCCTCACCGGAGTCCTGGCCTGGAAGGGCACGCAGCAGGTTCACCCAGCCTCGCCAGCGGGGTCCGGACAGGTCCAGTTGGTCCGGCAGAAGGATCTCGTCGTCCGTACCGGTGAGCTGCCGAATCTTCCTGACCATGTACTCGCGATCAATTTTCAGCGCAATGCCGACGCAGTCAGCACTCCATAGGGTGATGCGAGCCGGCCGATCGGGGGAGCAGACGGTAGCGTGTCCGTTCACGGACTTAATCCTGCGCCCGTCGTGCGAGGACTCGATCCGACCGCTAAGCGGAATATTGAATGCGAACGACCCAGGATAGGTAGAATCAACGGCCACGTCGGCACCCCAGCCCAGTACCCCAACTGTCACAGGGCCGAGGCCGGTGGCCCTCAGCCGCAGCCCGAAGTCTTGTGGTTGACCGACTACGCGCAACTCATGTGGAAAGTAGACGGATGCTATAAGGTTGGCGGCCTCCAACGGGTCGCTGTATGTGGTCACGGAATGAACAGGACTCATGGGTCAGGCCTCACCGGTCGGTGGCATTCCGAAGGCCGGGCAGGAATCCGGAACTTTTTGTTGCGGCTCAGCCGTTCCAAGGCGGCCGGGGGTGAGCGGAGAGGATATGAGCTTCACTGCCTCTCTTTCCCTTTCAGACGGTTCTTGCCCCTTACGCTCCATTGCGCAGAGGCAGCTGCCGCGCTTAGAGCGAAGCTCCCGAGTCACTACTACCCTGAAAAGCCAGAACCTCAGTCAGTCGTCGTCGCGGATTGCCTGCTTGACATCATAACGCAATTTACGTACAAATGGTCTTACCAATCCGACGCATAGTTTCGACATGCAGCTGGGGAAGCTACGCAACCGGGCGTTTGGATCTGGTCTACGTCGATACGCAGAAATTCGCTTCAATGGGAAAGCCACGTGAACAGGCGTGGTGGAGGCCGTTATGCCAGATGGATCGATACTTTGGATCTCTGTTAAGGAAACGCATCCCCGAGAGGTGGTCGAGCGAGCCGATGCAGTGCCCACTAATACGAGCGCCCTGGGCGCCGGCGTTGTTAGGCCTGAGGCGGAGCGCCTAGACAAACCTGATCGAGAGAGATTCACCCACCTACAAGCACTTTCACTGCCGACCTAGATGAAACTCATAATTACGGGACCCCCCGGTGCTGGCAAAAGCACCCAGGCCAAACGCCTTGCAAACTTGCTTGGCGCCACCTCTGTCTCCACAGGGGATATATTCCGCGCCCACGTCAGGAGCCGCACGAGTTTAGGCATTGGAGTCGAGCGGTACATCGATACCGGCACCTTCGTTCCGGACGAACTGACCAACAAACTGATTCACAACCGCCTCAGCCAGAAATCCGCAGCGAGAGGCTTTCTGCTCGATGGATATCCTCGAAATATCGCCCAGACTACGTTCTTAGACTCCATCCTCGCAGAACGCGAATATGAGTTGGATGTTGTACTTCTACTTTCGGCTGACAACGACGTTCTCGTGTCAAGGATGCTGACCCGGGCAGCGCAGTCGCGGCGCAGCGATGACACCAAAGCCATCATTGACCACCGCCTAAAGCTCTACCAGCAGCAGGCGGAGGAAGTGATAAAAATCTACTCCTCGCAAGGACTCCTCACCCGCGTGAATGGAGTGGGTTCAATTGATGAAGTCACTGAGCGGATACTACAGTCCGTGAGACAAGGGGCCAACGTTTCGCCGGTCCTCCGATGATAACTTTCTTGAGTGGCGGGGGAGTTGGCTTATGGGCTCGAAACCATCTTCGCTGTCCCGCCCGTGCAGGACGCACGGGTTCTTTCACTCAGAAAAATGATAGGGATGGTCTCAAAGCTGCAGCTATACTAAACGGTAAGACCAATAGGCCAATCCTCTAACAGGAGGTAGATCATGCCAGAGATGACCTTGTTCGCAAACGAACCTAGCGGCCGCGCAGACGCGCCCCTTCTGATTCTTGCTCCGGCACTTGGAGCGCCGGCCTCAATGTGGGACAAGGTGGCCGCGCTCCTGGCGACTGATTACCGAACGCAGACATTCGAGCACTTCGGGTTCAATGGCGCACCTGGCGTGCATGAAACCTTCTCGCTTGCTGACATGGCCGACGCCGTTGTGCAACTGATTGATGATTCCGGCGTGGAGAAGGCGTTTTACGCTGGGGACTCCATCAGCGGCGCCGTCGCACTTGAGCTGGCTCGCCGGCATCCCAACCGCGTAACGGCAGTCGCAGCCGTATGCAGTAGCGCGCGGAGGGCAAGCGACCCGAGCATGGCAGCGATGGCCGCCGGCGTGCGAGAGAAGGGCATGGCGTCCCGAGCGAGTTACGTTGCAAACTGTTGGTTCGCCCCCGGCGGGAAAGAGGCGCTCGGGCCCGAGATCGACGCCCTCTTGGAGTCGCTTTCCAACGCCGACGACGAAACGTACGCTCGCTATCTCGAAGCTCTCGACAAACACGACGTTGGCGACCACCTCAATCAAATCGCCGTGCCGGTTCTCTCCGTCTGGGGTGAGTTCGACACCGGGGACGCCGAAGGCAAGATGCGGTTCATCGCCGAAAACGTGCAGCGTGGAACACTGGTCGGAATCGAAGGTGCCGGACATCTCCCACCGCTCGAGCAGCCAGAAGCGGTTGCGGAGGCTCTGCGGAACTTCTTCCGCCCCGCCGAGTGAGTCGATGTCTTCGACCCACCACTTCTGGAATCGTTCTAGATTCCCTTTCGACCTGGGCGAAGCAGCACTCCCGCCAGACTCTCCATCCAGCCCTTGACGACCTCGCAGCAGACGAGTCGATGGAGTGGCAGCAGATGAGTCCAGACAGCTGTCGCTGCAAATCACATGGGCCTAGCATCTACGCTCCAGCTGGCCTCACCGCCAGGCAGAGGAGCACTCCCTATTTCGGCCACTCCCCGTCCGTTGCCGAACGCCGATAATAAAGATTCTGTAAAGCTAGCAGGGGCGACACCTATTAGCCCCAACAGGTTAGGCGCTGCAGTTTTAAGTTCAGTCCCAATAGAATCTGCAAATGACATCCTTTGAACAAGTCTGGCCGGTGACAGCGTTTGGGCGCCCAGAACTAGTACGTCAGGAGCCTCGAAGTTTCAATTGAAGCCCCGCAATCTGTTGAGTTATCCAACGGGGGAGTGGCCAATCAGGATTTGACCAAGGGAGCAGGCTAGGTCGCCATGGCCACAAAGGACGACGTCTCGCAATCCGCGCGAGGGCTACTAAAGAAGGTGAAGCAGCGATACATGAAGTCTGCAGACTTCAACGGGCTGCACATCAGTACGATTTGGAACTCAAGGGAAGACCTCGAGGCCGCGGCCGAGCTGGTGACCGCCCGCCTCGTTGAAGTAGTGGGCCCGAGCGACTACATGAACATCCACATCCGCCCTTGGCCCACGCGTCGAAAGGTCGCCGACCAAATTAGAGAACTTCGCGAGCTCTCCGATGACGACTACGGCGTTTGCCTCTATCCCAGGGCGAAGGCGCTGAAGCGGACGAAGCTTCCGAAAAAGTGTGAAGATGCCCCATTCGCTAAGGCAATGGCACGGGGCCGGTCCACCTTGGAGCTCGCTTTCTTCAGTGCGGATGTGCTTGAGAGCTATCGGAACGATGCTCGATTCAGGTTCGGTATGGGCGACTTCGGCATTAACTTCTGGTTGTCCGACGAGGCGTTCGACGGCCATCAGCCTGAGAAGGATCATGTCGGTCTTATGCACCTCGGCTTTGCATACGACATGCGCCAGTACGACCCTGAAGTACCGAACACGCCAATCGTTCGACGTGTTGCGGCCTTCTACGGCGACTTGGACGACCTGACCCCTGAGCACCAGCAGCGCTGGGCGAGTTTCCAAGTCGGTGACGATGGCATAGACCCCCACCCCGTCTGGTACGCCTCACAGATGGGTCACTGGCCGGATGGCCTAGGGCCGTTCGCACGGCTCAAACCAGGAGCTCAAAGCTATCAGCGACTTGTTTGAGAACGTGTGGGGCGCACGTCTTTTCCGGTCTCACGAACTGCCCGAAGACTTCGGATGGATTCTCCGAGCGGACCAGCGAGAGTGGGACCACTTCATTCACTCGTTCGACAAGCTCCTGTCGGACAACATAGACGGTGCGGCCCTCGATAAGGCTAAAGTCCCGAAAGTAAACGCGAAAGGCGACCGTCTGGGCACTCTAAACCGGCTTGAGCTGTTCATGACGACAAATCACGTGCAGGCACATAGCGCGAGGTGGGCACTGAAACCCATGCGCGACGTTCGCGCAGCGAGGCAAAAACCCGCGCACGCCCTACGAAGTAACGTGACGGACAGCACGCTTGTTCTCAAGCAAAGGGACATTTTGCACGACGTCAACGAAATTCTCATCAACATCCGTCAGTGGCTAGCGAGCCACCCGCAGAACCGAAGCTGGCAAGAGCCGTGGCCCGATGCAAAGGACTATCCACTGTGAACATAGGCCTGTACGGGGGCCAATTCAGTTGTCTGCCCGGCGTCCAGATGAGAACTTCGCGCGTCCGATAACTGCCGGACCAGCCCTGTCTGTAAAGCGCTGCTAGGGGAGGTGTGCTGGTGGAAGGGGCTTTGGACTCACTCCATTCGCGTGGCGCAGGTATTGGTAGACGGTTTCCCTGCTGATTCCGTAATCATGGGCAAGGACGACTTTAGGAATGCCGCTGCCGGCGCGCTGGACCAGCTCGGCGGCCCGTTCCGGTGTCAGGTTCTTCTTGCGTCCTTTGTACGCGCCGCGCTGCTTTGCCAGCGCGATGCCCTCTCGCTGGCGTTCCCTGATCAGAGAACGCTCAAATTCAGCAAATGCGCCCATGACTGAGAGCATGAGGTTGGCCATGGGGGAGTCTTCGCCGGTAAAGGTGAGCTGTTCCTTGAGGAACTCCACACTTACCCCTCGTCTAGTGAGGCTTTGCACTAAAGAGCGCAGGTCATCAAGGTTGCGGGCCAGCCGGTCCATGCTGTGCACGACCACGGTGTCGCCGTCGCGGACGAACCTCAGCAGTTCTGTCAGCTGCGGCCGAGCGGTGTCCCTTCCGGAGGCCTTATCAGTGAAAACTCGGTCCAGGACCTGTCCTTCGAGCTGGCGGAGCTCATTCTGATCCACGGTGCTCACCCGCACATAGCCGATGCGCTGACCATTCACGGCGACCTCCAATCCTCGACCTGTGAGAACGAGTGTCGGCGCCCTTACGAAACGCGTCAAGGCGCTCCGCACCCCGGCATGTCTATAACACGCAAGGACCGTTCGAGTCTCTTCGAAGGGCCCCGGCTTCGGCAGGGGGAACTAGCCCGACATGGTGTAGGTTGCACGCTGGTCGGGAAAGACCCGGCCAACGATGAAATGAGAACTGGCTGCGGATACCGATTACGACGAAGTCCGTTCCGACGTAAGGAATCCCAGGGCCGCTCCCTCGAGGCCCTGGAATCTACCAGCACCCCTGATGCCCGCAGTGTGGTCACCGAGCTGGACCAAGCCGACGCCCTCGGCTAGGGAATCGCTCCTGGCGGGCAGCCCGTTGTCCAGGCCACATCCTCAGCCCCATATCAATATTTAGACAGCTGTAAGAAGCATTGATACCCCTACGCACACCGTTCCGAACAATACAAGAGCGGCAAAACCATTGACAGCCTTTCCGCAGGCGGAGAACTTGCGGTCCGCTAAAACAGACAGGTCGAGGACTTGCTGCCACGCGTCCGCCCGGACGTCTTTTTGGCTCGTATGCTCAAGCAATTGCTCGGCTGTTGCCCGAACAAGAGAAGGCCAGGCGAAGCGATTAAGTCGGGCGTAAAAGACCTTGTTTTGCGGTCCGATTGCCCGGACCAACCAAAACAGGGTCCAGCCGACGGCAAGGAGCGTTCCTACGGCGAGTACGCTTACAACGGCTGCTGAGACGTGGCTTTTGCCGACGGCCTCAAGGATCGTTCGGGAATTACTAATCAGCATGGTCAGGAAGACACCCAGACCAGCTGTCAGAATCGTTGCTTTCGTGTCAGCAAAGCGAACCCAATTGGCCAACTGATCCATTGCCTGAAAGCCACCGTCGGCCGGTTTCCCGTCAGCTGGCCTATCTACGATCGCCGGATCAGTAACCAAAGGGCTTACCGTGGGGTTGGGATTTCGCCTAGGCCGCAATGCCCTGCGACCCTTCCACAGGCCAGCGGCGACTCATCCGCCATTCTGTGTAGGCAGCCAGCCAGTGAGCAGCCCAGGCTACGACTGTCGCAACGGTGTGCTCCTGTGGATCCCAGTCCTCAACTGCTGCCACGCAGAGGCTTCCATCTAGGTACAAATGAGGCGACGGGATCCAGCGTCTTCCTGCGTTCACACCAAGCTTCGGTCCCAGTACCGCAACCCTGGGGAGTCCCCCATCACGGCGGGGGTAGACGGCTACAAGGAATTTGCCGCGCCGGGTATCGATAGTGCCTCCCCACGATGGCCCCGTGTTTTCTCCCGCAGCGAGATACACCCAATCCGGAAATGATTTCTCCATGGCGGCGCGGTGGCGATTCAAGTGCGCGCTGTTATCCCACCACGGCGAGGTGGAAAGGCCTCTGTCCTCGGACGGGGTCTCTCCTCCATGAAAGGTGTGCTTGGCTACAGGCGTTACCGTTCCATGGACAGGGTGCGATGACTTCTCGGCTGTCACTGTGACGTTGTCGAATACTATTTGTCCGTCGACGGTCACGTATCTGGGCACACTCACGCCGTGATGACGAAGGAGGGCGGCGATGGTCAAGGTTAACTCCTCGTAAGTCAGTTGATCGTGATACTCGCTGTGGCTTTGCCGTTGATCTGCTGGACGGTGCCCGGGATGTGTTTGAGGGTTCTGCGCCAGTGGTACTGGTAGTAGTTATAGGTCTTGACCAGCCCGGCTCGTTGGTAGGACTTAGGCGATTTTTCGTGCCGGCTAAAGGTCGACGAGTCGGGCAATTGTTCGGCTATGCCCTGTCCGATCACGATCTCCCAGGAGTTTGCCTGTTTTTCGCATTTGGCCGCGAAGTTGGCCGCGAAACCTAGGGGGTTAACTTCGCTGTGCTCTTGGCTACCACTGCGAACAAATGTAATTCGCCCGTAGTCAAGGCCTGCCCGGGCTTGAACCGGTTGAATGTTCCTGCCCTGCAAGCGGGGGTTCACCTCATTTTGTACCGCGTCTAGGGCGAAAGCGCAGGCACTCAACGCCATGACACTGTCGATGTGAGCGTTGCCCGGACCAAAGCCGGCAAACAGGCCGTCGCCACGGAGCCCCAGGGGGAAGCCGCCAAAAGCGGTCACTGTCTGTACAAACCCTGTCAGCAGGGCGTGCGCCAAGTCCGCAACTTCTGTCTCGTCATCCCAGAAGCTACGTCCGGTGAAGTCTGTGAGGTCAATAAACACCATCACCATGGGAGAAGTCAGGCGCTCACCAACTCGCAGGTCTTCGTAAGCTGGATGTCCGAGCGCCTTGGACTCCAGTCCAGCTGAGGCGCGAAGAGATTCTTTAACGACACCGTTGCTTGCCCGGCGAATGGAGAAGTCAGTCATGACGGCGTCGCCGAACATGCCGGCGGTGTAGTTGGTCATATCTTCTCCAAGACTAGGGGCGGGCGTAGCACGGCTAACTTATCGACATAGACCGACATTTTTCGGCGGCCGGAAGGTTTCCCCTGCTCAATAATCTTCAAAAGCGGGGAAGGGATAGCAGATTGTTGTTCCAGTCGCCATCTGCGTACGTCCGCAGGTAGGGAGCCCGGCCCTCCGGTTTGATGACTCCGACCTCAGCTCTGGCGTTTGAGGAGCCTACGTAAGCGCGTCCGCCCTGAACGTCCATCCATTCGACCATCGATGCCTTGTTGTTCCATCCCGTTTTGCAAGTTTCTTCCTCGATCCACTGGAAATGCGTGATGTTCTCATGGCTGTCGAAGCCAGAAAGACGAACGTGTGTGACTCGTACAGCCAATGTTTCTCCTGTCGATTCTTTTTCATCCCTTACATCCCTTACAGGAGCACTATTGCAAATGTTTCTCAATTGCAGATCAAATAAACATCAAGAAACCTGCAAGGTTAAGGAGTAGGCATTTGCACCAGAGGGCACGTCGGCCCGTCCCTGAACGCCATCCAGAGCCTGGAAATGATGCATCCGATGCAATACGCAGGGGGTAGCTTTACATAACGTCGGTTATCGGCTCCTAAATCCGGTAGTGGAAGAGGCCTAGAAGCTGCCGCTTTCACGGTGAATTCAAAGTTTTCCAGCCGAAATCTGCGCGTACCTTACGCGATAATTACTGCAGTAATGCCGAGGTGCTGCAGTCACGCCACGCAGGACATTCCTGCCTTTAGTGCCTGATACTCAGGGATGACCCGCTTGGGGCCATGTCCCCCTGCCGAGGCCACCACTGATAGCCGACGGTCTGTCAGGTTGGCCCCGGGTCTAATCGGTGTAGTCACAGTTGAGTTCTGTCCCATCACCTCGCGCTACGAGCCAGGGCAAACGCACCCACGTTTCTACCATTAAGCATTTCGCCACCTCCACCCCCACCCCCGCCGCAGCTGCCGTGGCTGAGGCTTGAAGCGCTAACGGGCGAGGTGTCCTTGCAGGTACTC
>NZ_VHIJ01000034.1:0-100309 GCF_006680095.1 Pseudarthrobacter sp. B4EP4b
ACCCCACGGAGCCCCTCCCCGAACGGGACAACACACACCCCACAGAGCCACTGCCAGCGGCTTCCTCTTCCCCCCAGGACCAGGAGCCGGCACAGGAACCGGCGCAGGAGCCGGCACAGGAAGCGGCCAGCGAATCCGGCCGCGGGCCCAGCATCGGATCCAGCCAGGACACCTCCAGCGGCCCCTACGCCGGATCCTATTCCGCCCCGAACTCCGGGAGCTACGCATATGCCGGAATGCCCGGCCAGCAGGGAGACTTCTTCGGCTGGGTCCGGGGCCACGGCATCAGCCGTGGCCAGGACCGCTGGATCGGCGGCGTCTCCAGCGGCATTGCCCACCGCATGGGCATTGACCCGCTGATCATCCGCGGCGTCTTCATCGTCCTGACCCTCTTCGCCGGAATCGGCGTTCTCCTCTACGGCCTGGCGTGGGCATTCCTGCCTGAGCCCGACGGCCGGATCCACGTCCAGGAAGCGGGTGCAGGGCGCTGGACCAGCGGCATGACCGGTTCCCTGATCGCCACCATCCTCGGCTTCAGCGGGCTGGGCGGCGGCTTCTGGGGCTGGGGCAACCACGGCTTCGGCGCCTTCCTCTGGACCATCTTCTGGGTGGGCGGCGCCATCTACCTCATCTACTACCTGGTCCGGCGGAACAAGGCAGCAGCTGGCGTCCCGGCCGGCGCAGCAGCGGCAGGCGCCCCTGCGTACGCGGCGGGTTTCCCCACCGCAACAACTCCTCCCTACTCCGACGTCGCGGGCACCGGTCCTTTCACCGGCAGCCCCTACGGCGGCACTTCCACCGGCACCCCGTCCGGCAGCGGCTATAACGGCAGCGCGTATGGAAGCGGTGCCTACGGTGGCAGCGGTTCCGGCGGCAGCGGCTGGGACAACACGAGGCCGCCCCAGGGCCCGCCGCCGGCACCCAAAGTGCGTCCCGCTGGTCCCGGTGCTCCCGCCGTCGCGATCGTTGCCGGCAGCGCCCTGCTGGTAGGTGCCGGGCTCAAGGCGCTGGATGTCACCCGCATCATCAACCTGGGCGACTCCGCCAACGCCATCGCGTGGGCCAGCGCGGCAGCAGTCCTGGGCCTCGGGATCCTCATGATGGGCCTGCGCGGCAGGACGTCCGGTATCCTCTCGTTCTTCGCGGTGGCAGCGCTCATCGTCGGCGGCATCTTCAACGTGGTGGGCAACAACGGCGACCGGATGCGGTTCCAGCAGCTGAACTGGAGCCCGGCGAGCATCGAAGATGCCCGCAACGGCCTTGATGTGGCGGGCAGCCGCGGCACTGTTGACCTCACCCAGCTGGACGGCAACGCCCCGCTGGCGTCCGACGTCGTGGTTCCGCTCGACATCGCGGCAAGCAACGTGACGATCGTCATCCCCGACAAAATGCCCGTGGACATCAAGGCGGACATGGCCATGGGGAACATCCATGAAAGCGGCGGCAACCGTGGCGGTGTCACCACCAGGGAAAGCAGCTACAACAGCGACCAGCCTGGCAGCCACCTGATCATCGAGATCGACGGCGCCTTCAGCAACATCACCATCGAGGAAGGCAACTGAGATGAGCACCAACAATCCGGCCCCGGACCCCTATGTTCCGGATCCCTACGTCCCGGGAAGCACGACGGCGGCAGGCGCCTCTGGTGCCCCAGCGGCAGGGGCGAGGGTGGGCACCGTGGTGTGGGGCCTGATCGTCCTGGCCCTCGCCGCCCTGATCATCATCGCCCAGCTCGGCATCGTCACCCTGAACTGGACCTACGTCCTGATCGGCCTGATGATAGGCGCCGGCGCGGCCCTGGTGGTGGGCGGTCTCCTCTCCGCCCGGAAACGTGACAACAGCTCCTCAACACGGAAGTCTTGAACCATGGACAAGTTTTTCAGCATCGTCAGGGGCCTTGGCCTGAAACGCGGACCCGAACGCTGGCTCGGAGGGGTACTGGGAGGAGTCGCAGCCAAGCTCAACGTGGACGTGGCCTTCGTCCGGATCGCCTTCCTGGTCTTCTGCCTGCTCCCCGGACCCGCCGTCATCTTCTACCTCCTGGCCTGGGTGGTCCTGCCGGACCAGCGCAACGTCATCCCGCTCCAGACATTCCTTGAGCGGCGGTCCATCAACCGTCCATAGCGACACGGCAAAGGCTCCCGCTCCTCTTTTGGAGCGGGAGCCTTTGTTGTGTCCGGGGACTTCGCGGGGCTGGGCAATGTAACCGGTTTGTGTCGTACCCCACACCCCCCACTAGACTCTATGTGAGCTCAGCGTGGCGCTCTGCCTGTACACCTTCTCCCCAGGATTTGAGCCAGAGACATGAAAATTGGAATTCTCACCAGCGGTGGCGACTGCCCCGGACTGAACGCCGTGATCCGCGGAGCCGTCCTCAAAGGCATCGCCATCCACGGTCACGAATTCGTGGGTTTCCTTGACGGCTGGCGCGGCGTGGTGGAGGGCGACATCATCGATATCCCCCGCACCATGGTCCGCGGCATCGCCAAGCAGGGCGGCACCATTTTGGGCACTTCCCGCACCAATCCCTTTGAAAACGGCGGCGGGCCCGAGGTCATCAAAGAGCACATGGACCGCCTCGGCATCGACGCGATCATTGCTATCGGCGGTGAGGGAACCCTGGCCGCAGCCAAGCGTCTGACTGACGCAGGACTGAAGATCGTGGGCGTCCCCAAGACTGTTGACAACGACCTCGACGCCACCGACTACACCTTCGGCTTCGACACTGCTGTACAGATCGCCACCGAAGCCATCGACCGGCTGCGGACCACGGGCGAATCACACCACCGCTGCATGATTGCCGAAGTGATGGGCCGGCACGTGGGCTGGATTGCCCTTCACGCCGGCATGGCAGCCGGCGCCCACGCCATCCTCATCCCGGAGCAGAAGGTCAGCATCGAGCAGATCACCGAGTGGGTGAATGAAGCCCACGCCCGTGGCCGCGCACCGCTGGTAGTGGTCGCCGAAGGCTTCGTGCCCGAGCACATGGAAACCCCGCACTCCGAGCGCGGGCTGGATACCTTCGGCCGGCCCCGGCTGGGCGGCATCGCGGACCAGCTCGCGCCTGAGCTCGAAGCCCGTACCGGCATCGAAACCCGCGCCACCATCCTGGGCCACATCCAGCGCGGCGGCGTGCCGTCAGCCTTTGACCGTGTCCTCGCCACCCGGCTGGGCATGGCCGCCATCGACTCAGTGGTGGAAGGCTACTGGGGCACCATGGTGGCGCTGAAAGGCACGGACATCGAGCACGTGGGCTTCCAGGAGGCCCTGGGCCAGCTCAAGACCGTTCCGCAGAAGCGCTACGACGAAGCCGCTGTCCTCTTCGGCTGAGGTGTCCCGTTCAGCTGAGGTGTCCTGCCCGGCGGCGCCGCGTGACCGCCCTAGGTGTATTGTCCACGGACGTTAGTGACGCCCGGCGTGGTTTGGTGACATGAAGAAGACCTCCGGGTGGAGTGGGGCTTGTCTAGAGTCCAATTCCACACACGGAGGCCTTCATGTCCCACCCTAACGCTCTATTGACCCCTCGCGGCCGGCTGCAGCTTGCTCAATGCGTCGTGGATCAGCACTGGAGTCTGCGCCGGGCTGCGGAACGGTTTCAGGTCTCGGTTCCGACCGCTGTGCGCTGGGCGGAGCGCTACCGTGAGCACGGCCCGGAAGCAATGGAAGACCGATCCAGCCGGCCGCATTCCTCGCCACAGCGGACTGCAACGCGAACGGAGCGGCGGATCATCGCCGTACGCGTGAACCGCCGGTGGGGCCCTGCAAGGATCGGCTACTTGCTCGGCATCCACCCCTCGACCGTCCACCGGGTGCTATCCCGTTACCGGCTGGCCAAACTGACTTGGCTCGATCGCGGCACCGGAAGGGTAATCCGCCGCTACGAGCACGACAAGCCCGGGGACCTGGTCCACGTAGACATCAAAAAGCTCGGCCGTATCCCCGACGGAGGCGGACACCGCGTCCTGGGCCGAGCTCCCGGCCGCCGCAACAAAGCAAGGACACCGTCCAACCGCAGGCCCGGCTACCACTTCCTCCATAACGCCATCGACGACCACTCACGCCTGGCCTACACGGAGATCCTCGCCGACGAGACAAAGGAAACAGCAGCCGCGTTCTGGAAACGGGCTAACGCCTGGTTCCAAACCCATGGAATCACGGTCCAGCGCGTCTTGACCGATAACGGGAACTGCTACCGGTCCCGCGCCTTCGCCGAAGCCCTGGGCCCGGACATCAAGCACAAACGCACCCGCCCCTACCGGCCTCAGACCAACGGCAAGGTCGAACGGTTCAATCGCACCATGCTCGAGGAATGGGCCTACACGCGCCCTTACCGATCAGAGGCCGAGCGTGTTGCCGCTTTCCCGGACTGGCTGCACGCCTACAATCACCACAGAGCCCACACTGCCCTCAAAGGTCAGACACCGGCCAGCCGCGTCACCAACCTCTCTGGTCAATACACCTAGGCTGGGGTTATGACACTTGACCCCGGTTCCGCCGCCATCATCCAGCTTGCGTGGGCACGGCGCCTGGGACTGGACGATGACGCATTCAGTTCTGCCCTGGCCTCCGGCGAGCGGATTGTCCGCGCCGACGAATCAGCCCGGACCGTCGAGTTCGTCCGGCTCTTTGGCAGTTCGGCGCTGGTTGGTCCGCAGTGGATCATTGACGCCGCCGCAGGCATCCCGGATGAGGAGATGGCCCAGCACGTCACGTTGCTGACGCTCACCCGCTCCCATGGCGGCCACGGATTGGGAGCGGCGGCGCTGTTTTTCGCGGATGACTTGCCGCTCAAGCAGCCCTCGGAAGAAATGACCGTCTCGCACGGCAATCCGGAAGCCATTGAGCTGGAGGGCCGCTGCCCGCCGGACGATGTGAACGAGGTGGGCCTTTCGGACCTCGAGAACCGCTACACCATCGTCCATGAGGTGGAAGGCCGCCGCGTGCCCTTGGCCTGCGGCGCCTACTCGGAGTGGGTGGGCCTGCTGGCGCACCTCGGGGTCCTGGTGGACCCGGAGTGGCGGCGCCGCGGGCTGGGCTCGCTCGCCGTATCCATTGCCGCCCATGAAGCCCTGGCGGCAGGGCTTACGCTGCAGTGGCGCACCGATGTCAGCAACACCGGATCCCTGGCGCTGGCCCGGAAGCTCGGCCTGTCAGCCGGCGGAATCCAGACCAGCGTCCACCTTGGCTGACGGGGTGGCGTTGCCCCAGCCCTGAACCGGCTGCGGCTTGGCAAAGAACATTGCCACTGCCGCCCCGACCAGGATCACTGCGGCGGGCAGCAGGATGGACTGGCCCATCGCCGTCGCGAATCCGCTGTGGAGGGCCTCAGGCAGGCTTCCGGAAAAAGCCATGCCCTCGCCGGCAGCTCCGCCCGGTCCGCCCGAGGGAAGCTCGGCAGCCAGCCGGGACTGGATCAGCACGGCGATGGCAGCGCTGCCCAGGACCGCCCCGAACTGGCGGGTGGTGTTGTAGACCCCCGAACCGGCACCGGCCTGGCGCGGCGGCAGGTTGCGGGTGGCGGTGGTGCTCAGCGGCGCCCAAATGCCCGCGTTGGCAAGTCCCAGGACGGCGCTGGGCAGCAGGAACATCCAAATGGGTGTGTCCGGCTGCATCAGGACCGAGTTCCAGACCAGCGACACAGCCATCAGGGTCAAACCGCCAGCGGCAAGATACTTCGGGTTGACCCGGTCCACGATCTTCCCCACCACGGGCGCCAGGCCACCGGAGATCAGCGCCATGGGCACCATCAGGAGGGCTGACTGGGTGGGCGTGAGGCCACGGACCAGTTGGTAATAGAAAATCAGCGGCAGGGTGAAGGCAGTCACCGTAAAGCCCACGAGGGTGATTCCAAGGTTGGCGAGGGAAAAGTTCCGGTCCCGGAACAGCGCCAGCGGCAACAGCGGTTCGCCCTTATTGAAACGCTGCCAGAGGACAAACAGGACAAGGACGGCGATCCCCGCGATGATCAGGCCCCATACGCTGACAGGCCCTGTGATGGTGCCCCAGTTGTATGTCTCGCCTTCCTGGATGCCGAAAACCAGCAGGAAGAGTCCCACGGCGCTGAGCAGGACGCCGGGGATATCGAACCGGTGCGGATGGGTGCTGAGGGCGGGGACGTTGCGCCAGGCGAGGATAAAGCCCACCACGCCAACCGGGACGTTGATAAAGAAGATCCATTCCCAGCCAAGGCCGTCCACCAGGACGCCGCCCAGGATGGGCCCCACAAGCGTCGCCATGCCGGCGGTTGCTCCCCAGATGGACATTGCCGCCCCGCGCCGGTCCGGCGGAAAGATCCGCGTAATGACGGCCATGGTCTGTGGAGTCATGATTGCCGCCCCAAGGCCCTGCAGGACCCGCGCCGCAATGAGGGTCTCGACATTGGCGGACAGTCCGCACCACAGCGAGGCCAGCGTAAACACCACAAGGCCCAGGAGATAGAGCTTCTTGGGACCGAACCGGTCACCGAGCCTGCCGGTGATCAGCAGCGGGACCGCGTAGGCCAGCAGGTAGGCGCTGGTCACCCAGATGACCGCGTTGATGTCGGCGTCCAGGCTTTCCATGATCCGCGGGTTGGCCACGGACACGATGGTGCTGTCGATCAGGATCATAAAGAACCCGATCACCAGGGACCACAGGGCCGGCCAGGGCCTTGCTACGTTTTCCACTCGGGCATCTTTCGTCAGGGTGTTGCGGCCAGGCGGGACCCGGTGATCCTAGCCCAGGAGATTCAGGATCTCCGTACGGGCGAACATTTGGGCGGCGGCCCGGGCGGACGGTGATCCCGCGTCCGGGTCTGCGCCCGCGTCCAGCAGGACACGGGCAACATCGGTGTAGCCCTTAAACGCGGCTCCGGCCAGCGGGGTCTGTCCCCGGTCGTTGGCTGCGTTTGCCTCGGCGCCGTGTTTCAGGATCAGCTGCACAGCCTCTGCGTGGCCGTGGTAGGCGGCCAGCATCAGCAGGGAGTCGCCAGCGGCATTGGTCATGGTGGCGGGAGCGCCGGCGTCGAGATACGCGCCCAGCAAAGCCGAGTCCCCTTCCCGGGCCGCCTGGAAGAGCGTATGCGCCAGGGCAAGCGTTTCATCATCCGGACCACCGCTGGCCCCGGGAGAGTTGGCCGGTGCAGTGTGGGACGGAGTGTTATTGGACGGTACGGCGGCGTTGTCAGTCATTAGCGTGGCCCCTTGAGGAATCCGGTCTGGCGCCCCACCACCTGGCCGGCGTCGGGGGCAACGATCAGTTCCTGGGCGGCAGTGTATGGCTCGTCCCCGTCCAGGACCGTCAGTATTTCATCCGCCGCTACGGAACGCTTTATGACTGCCAGCGCAACCGGGCCCATCTCGTAATGCTGCGCCACGGAGGTCACCGCCCCTACCTTCCGCTCCCCTACCAGCACCGGGCTGCCGGCCTCGGGCAGCGTGTGCTGTGAGCCGTCGAGCTGGAGGAACACGAGCCGCCGCGGCGGGTGTCCCAGGTTGTGCACGCGTGCGATGGTTTCCTGGCCCTTGTAGCAGCCCTTGGCCAGGTGGACTGCGGTCCGGAGGAGGTCCAGTTCATGCGGGATGGTTTTATCGTCCGTTTCGGCACCGATGCGGGGACGCCACGCCGCAACGCGCAGGGCTTCGGCGGCGAGGACCCCGGCCAGGGCGCGCCCGTCCACAGCATCTTCCAGCCCGGCGGCAGGAATCAGGTATTCAAACCACGGGCGTTCGAGCCCGGGGTGGTTTTCCTCTGCAACCGTTGCGTAGGAGTACCCGCCTGCGGATACATGCGGCCACGGGTCCAGCCACGCAAGCCGGTCCGACCACTCGGGAACAGCCTTGGTGCTCCCCACAACGGCCCAGTCGGCCGAGACGTCGGCGATCTCCACCCGCAGCATGAACTTCATCCTGTTCAGGAACTCCGCCAGCGGGGCCGCTTCGGCGCCCTCCACGATCAGCCAGGTGGTCCCGCCGTCGTCAATCACCCGGGCGTCGAAGTCAATCCTGCCCTGCACGCTCAGGAGGAGCAGCTCGCTGGACTCTCCCGGCCGCAGGCCGGTGACCTGCTGGGAGGACAGCGTGTTAAGCCAGCTCAGGCGGTCCGGCCCGGTGACCGTCACCACGCCGCGGGAGGATAGGTCGACGACGGCGGTTCCGGCTGCGAGGGCGCGCTGCTCGCGCAGCGGCTCGCCATAGTGGGCCGCGACGCCGGCGTCCGCACCTGCGGCCTCAACGGCTCCGGGGCGCGACAACAGAGGGCTGGGAGTAGTCATACTGGGGGCAACGTCCTTTAGTCAGGGAGTATTCCGGAGTTGGTGCGGCCGCCCGACCACAGGCAGGTGTGGCTACCGGTATTCCGGGTTTTCAAAATCGAAGCGGGTTCCGGCGGCCCATTCCTTGGGGAGGTTGCCGTAGTCCGGGTATCCGCCGGCGTCCTTGAGGATCCGGGCCAGGTGCAGGAGGTTCCAGGTCATGAACGTGGCGTTCCGGTTGGTGAAGTCGGTTTCGGGACCGCCGGAGCCCTCGTCAAGGTAGCTCGGGCCCGGACCAACAGGACCGATCCAGCCGGCATCGGCCTGCGGCGGAATGCTGAAGCCAATGTGCTGCAGGCTGTACAGGACATTCATGGCGCAGTGCTTGATGCCGTCCTCGTTGCCCGTGATCAGGCAGCCGCCCGCCTTCGGGTAGAACGCCCACTGGCCCTTGCTGTTGAGTTCACCGGAGTGGGCGTAGAGGCGTTCGATGAGCTTCTTGGTCTGGGAGGAGTTGTCGCCGAGCCAAATGGGCCCGGCCACCACCACGATGTCCGCTTCCTGCACCGCCGGATACAGCTGCGGCCATTCGTCGGTGGGCCAGCCGTACTGGGTCATGTCCGGGTACACGCCGCTGGCGATGTCATGGTCCACGGTGCGGATCACCCGCGTGCTGACACCCTGCTTTTCCATGATCAGGCGGCTGATGGTGATCAGGCCGTCAGTATTGGAGGTCTGCGGTGATCTCTTGAGGGTCCCGTTGAAGAAAACGGCTTTCAGGTCGCTGTAATCCCGCCCGTGCCCCGGCGCCTGCAGGTTTCCGGGATCCTCCATTGCCGCGCCCTTCCTTCGTTCCTGTGGTGGTCAGGATACCTTTTTGAGGAAGGCAGACGCATGGGCTTCAAGCCCTTTGCCTTCCTTGCCGCCCACCGCCACATCCCAGCGCCAGAGCAGGTTTCCATCCACCAGGCCGAAGATGCGCGTGGCAGCACTGTAGTCCTTGGAGTGGCTTCCGCGCATCACCATATCCGTGGTGAGCTGGATCTGCGGACCCTTGATCTGCCCGTAGTACAGCTCGGAGATGCCCCCGGGGTGCGAGATGGACACGGAAATGTCGAAGCCGCCTTCGCTGTTGCGCAGGGCTTCCACTTCGTCTGCGCTTTTCAACGCCGGCACAATGTCTGCCGGAATAAGGCCGGGGCCGCCGTCGGCATCCAGCTGTTTGCGCTCAAGTGCCCAGAAGCCGGTCTCGACCGTCAGCGGCCGCAGCCGCGTGCCGTCGTCGTCCGTCAGCCAGCTCTCCGCCCGGTACTGCAGGTACGGCAGCCCGTTGTGCGTGAACGACACGTGCTGCAGGAAGTGCTCCGAGTCCTCGTCCCCGCTGCCCAGCCGGCCGCGGCCCTCCCACTCACCAATGAGCCAGGAAAGCGGGACAAGTTCTGGAGTCAGGTCTGTGGGAATATCAATCGGCACAGCAATTACCTCGGAAAACGGCTAGCTCCGGAAAGGGTCTACTTCTGGCCTTTGAAGAGGCGGTAGACCACAAAGCCGGCAAACCACGCCATGGACAGGCTGGCGATGCCGAGCAGGACAAGGAAGAAAATTTCAAAAGCAAGTACGGACATGATGCCATCCTAACCGTTAGTAGATGAGTAGTTTGTCTATGAAGTAGGCAAGAGAACCTACTGCAGAAACAGGCGCCAGCCCCATGCTAAGGGCAGCAGGAACATTCAGCGGCGCCCCCCGCACGGTAACAAGGCGGCGGAAGCTCACGAGCACCGCACCCACTACCACACCAAAAATCGCGGCCGGGAGCACGGCGATGTCGGACAGAACCAGCCCCGCAAGCGGCCCGGCAAGTCCGGCCAGGACGATACCGAGGGGAGCCACGATGCTGTCCGGCCAGCGGATCAGCCCCGCCAGCAGGGCAACCGCCGCGCTGATGGCCGCCACGAGCAGCATCTCGCGGACCCCGTTGAACCTTGCACCGGCGATCCACCCGGCGCCCAGGCAGGACAGCAGCACTCCCACGGAACAGCCGAGGGTCGACTCCAGCCGCTGCGCCTGGCCGGTCCCGCGGATGAGCTGCACTACAAACACCGCCATGATTCCGAGCGCAATAAAGGGCGGGGTCCAATCCAGGAACCCGGGAGCGGGCGCGTAGGCGGCGGCCACAGCGGACCCGGCGCCGGCCAGGCCAATCACGGCGGCCAGGGTCTTTTTGGCGGGAATCCGGAGGAAGTGGGGCCAGCCGATGCCAACACCGGCTGCGATGGCCACCGCAACGGCCACCAGGGCCTCCCGGGACGCATAGACCCCGCCGACGATGGCCGCCAGTCCGGCAAGGCCCGCCACGCCAATGGTCCATGAACCCAGGGAGCGCGCGGGTGCCTGAAGTTCCGCCGTCATTCGGATCCCGGCCGGGGCTTAGTCTGTGCACTCACTGCGCTGCATCCCATCCTGCGTTGACGTTGGAAGGCGGCGCCCGCCCTCAGTGCCAGGGCATCCAGCCCTGCCCCAATCCTGCCTTATATGAACGGCATATGTCGCAAAACGTACCGTGGTCCGAAGCCAATCCATGCCGCTGGGGGACCCGCCGGGTATACTCAAGGCTCAGCTAAGTTCCCTGCCGGGGTAGCCGGATCATTGCGGATGGCAGTGGCCCAAAACCGGGGCGGGGAGCCAGTACCGGCCGGTGAAAATCCGGTTCAGTCGCCCAACGATGCGCGGACGGCCCTTGGAGGAACAATGTCGCACATCCTGTTATTGACGAACAGCACCGGTTCTTCGGTGGACATCCTGCCTGCCTTGGAATTGCTGAACCACAGGGTGCACATCCTCCCCGCCGAGCCCACAGCACTGCTGGAGACCGATCCCTGCGACATCGTACTGCTCGATGCCCGCAAGGACCTTGTGGGCGCCCGGTCCCTCACCCAGCTCCTGAAGGCCACCGGCCTCAGTGCACCGCTGGTGCTGATCCTGACTGAAGGCGGCATGGCCGCCGTTTCCTCTGCCTGGGCCGTTGACGACATCGTGCTTGAGTCAGCCGGCCCCGCCGAGGTAGAGGCCCGTATCAGGCTCTCCGTCGCCCGGGCTGTCCCGGACCAGGAGGACGCACCGTCCGAGATCCGGGCTGCAGGGGTCGTCATTGACGAAGCGAGCTACACCGCCCGGGTGAACGGCGCGCCGCTGAACCTGACATTCAAGGAGTTCGAGCTCCTGAAGTACCTGGCGCAGCACCCGGGCCGGGTGTTCACGCGCCAGCAGCTCCTCACCGAGGTGTGGGGCTATGACTACTACGGCGGCACCCGGACGGTGGACGTGCATGTCCGGCGCCTGCGGGCCAAGCTGGGCGCCGACCACGAAAACCTCATCAGCACTGTCCGCAACGTCGGCTACCGGCTCACCCTGGTACGGCAGCAGGAAGACGAGCTGACCGAAGCCTGAACCGGCTTCACCGCAGTCCGCCCGCAGCCTTCGACGTATAGCCTTGCTTCATGACTCCAGCACACCCTGAGAAGTGGCCCGTCCATGCAGTCCAAGGCGGGGTTGACCAGCAGCTGCTCAAAGACTGCCGCAACCTCCTGGCAGCGGCGGAAGAGTCGGATGGCAACCCGTCTATCTCCGAACAGACCCTGATCAGCATGCGCGCCGGGGATTCTACCGAACACAACGTGCTGACCCTGGCCCTGTACGCACCGGATGAAGACTCGGATCCCTCCTCCGGCCAGGACCTGGCCGGGTTCGCCGCTGTGGTGGAAGAGCCCGATGGTACCGGGGTGGTGGAGATCGCGGTGCATCCCAGTTACCGCAACCAGGGCGTGGCGGACCGCCTGGTAGGCGTGCTGCGGGACCGGCGGGGGTTCGCCGGGTTGAAGGCCTGGTCCCACGGCAACCACGAGGCGGCCGCTGATCTTGCCGCCCGCTACGGCTACGTGCCCGTGCGTGAACTGTGGAAAATGCGGATGACGACGACGGCGGCGGACCTTCCCGACGTCGTCCTCCCGGACGGGGTGCGCATCCGGGCGTTTGTGCCGGGGCAGGATGAGGAGGGCTGGCTGGCGGCCAACCGCGCCGCCTTCGCGCACCACCCGGAGCAGGGCAGCCTTACCCGGGCGGACCTTGATGCCCGTATGGCCGAATCCTGGTTCGATCCGGCGGGCTTCCTCCTGGCCGTTGGCCGGGACGGCCGGCTGCTGGGTTACCACTGGACGAAGGTCCATCCCCGGCACGGCGCCCACCCTTCAGTGGGCGAGATCTACGTGGTGGGCGTGACCCCGGAAGCCCAGGGATCAGGTTTGGGCAAGGCCCTCACGGTGGCGGGCATCAAGCACCTGCAGTCGTTGGGGCTGCACGCCGTCATGCTGTACGTCGACGCCGATAACGCGCCGGCGGTTGCCCTGTACCGGCGGCTGGGCTTTTCCCGGTGGGACATGGACGTGATGTACGGCCCGGCGGCCGGTTAGTCCAATCGCCTGACCCAGGGGTCTTGGGACGCCAAATCAAGGGCCTTCCCGCCTTGAATGCTTGTAAGGTTGAAACAGAACCGCGCCGGCCGGAAACGGCAGCATCAAGCGCCAGGTAAAGGAGATGCCATGAACCCGGAACCTTCCGGAGCAGCCACGTCCCAAGAGACTCCAGTCCCGGTGCGCGCGCGCTTCGGCTCCTCGGAGGTTCCTGCGGCGCGGGCCACGCAGGACCGGATAGACATCCCCGACTTTGCGCCCAACCTGGAGCCCGACGGGGATATCCGGCCGGACCGTTTCCTGGACCGTGAACTGAGCTGGCTCAGCTTCAACTCCCGCGTCCTGGAGCTGGCCGAGGACCCTACACTGCACTTGCTGGAACGCGTCAGCTTCCTCTCCATCTTCGCGTCCAACCTGGACGAGTTCTTTATGGTCCGGGTGGCGGGACTGAAACGGCGGATCGCCACGGGACTGGCCGTCCCCTCCCCCGCCGGCCTGAGCCCGGTGGAGGTGCTGGAAAAGATCGGTGAGGAAGCACACCGGCTCCAGCAGCGCCACGCCCAGGTCTTCGCAGAGCAGATCCGCCCGGCCCTGGCCTATGAGCACATCCACCTCATGCACTGGGATGAACTCGACGATGCCGCCAAGCAGCAGCTCAGCCAGATGTTCGCCGAAAAAGTGTTCCCCATCCTCACGCCCCTGGCCGTGGACCCGGCGCACCCGTTCCCCTACATTTCCGGGCTCTCACTGAACCTGGCCGTGGTGGTCCGGAATCCGGTCAGCGACAAAGAGCTCTTCGCCCGCGTGAAGGTCCCGGACCAGCTGCCGCGGTTGATCTCCATTGACGGCCCGCGGGCCGGGGCCGTAGCTGGCCGGGTGGCCCGCTTCATCGCGCTTGAAGAAGTTATTGCCGTCCACCTGGACAAATTGTTTGCCGGGATGGAGGTCCTGGAACACCACACCTTCCGGGTGACCCGGAACGAGGACGTGGAGGTCGAAGAGGACGACGCCGAGAACCTCCTGCAGGCACTGGAAAAGGAGCTCCTGCGCCGGCGCTTTGGCCCTCCTGTCCGCCTTGAGGTCACCAACGACATCAACCCCAACATCCGGGCGCTGCTGATCCGCGAACTGGGCGTAGAGGAATCCGAGGTCTACTCGGTCCCCGCACCGCTGGACCTCCGCGGCCTGTCCGTCATTGCCGGCATCGACCGCGCGGACCTGCACTACCCTAAGCATGTCCCGCACACGTCCCGGTACCTCAACGAGTCCGAGACGTCCAAGGCGGCCAACGTTTTCGCGGCCATGCGCCGCCGGGACATCCTGCTCCACCACCCCTACGACTCGTTTTCCACCTCTGTGCAGGCGTTCCTGGAGCAGGCGGCAGCGGATCCCAAGGTGCAGGCCATCAAGCAAACCCTGTACCGGACCTCCGGTGATTCCCCCATCGTGGACGCCCTGATTGATGCGGCCGAGGCCGGCAAGCAGGTCCTTGCCCTGGTGGAGATCAAGGCCCGGTTTGACGAGCAGGCGAACATCTCCTGGGCCCGCAAGCTGGAGCAGGCAGGCGTGCACGTGGTGTACGGCATCGTGGGCCTGAAAACGCACTGCAAGCTCTCGCTGGTGGTGCGCCAGGAAGTGGATGGTCTGCGCCGCTACTGCCACATCGGCACCGGCAACTACCACCCGCGGACGGCTCGCTACTACGAGGACCTCGGTCTCCTCACGGCCAATGACCAGGTGGGCGAGGACCTGTCCAAACTGTTTAACCAGCTCTCCGGTTATGCGCCCAAGTCAACCTTCAAGCGCCTTCTGGTCGCCCCGCGTTCGGTGCGCTCCGGGCTGATCGACAGGATTGAGACCGAGATCCGCAACGCCCGTGCCGGGCTGCCGGGCCGGGTCCAGATCAAGGTCAACTCCATGGTGGACGAGGCTATTATCGACTCGCTCTACCGGGCGTCACAGGCCGGGGTGAAGGTGGATGTTGTGGTGCGCGGCATCTGCTCGCTGCGCCCGGGCGTACCGGGGCTCAGCGACAACATCACCGTCCGCTCCATCCTGGGCAGGTTCTTGGAGCACTCCCGCGTGTTTGCCTTCGCGAACGGCGGGGATCCGGTGGTGTATATCGGCTCAGCGGACATGATGCACCGCAACCTGGACCGCCGGGTGGAGGCGCTGGTCCAGCTGGCCAGCGCTGATGACATCCAGTATGTCCTGGACCTGATGAAGCGCTACATGGCGCCCGAAACCGCCAGTTGGCACCTGGACAACGAGGGAAGGTGGACGCGCCACCATCTGGGCGACGATGGCAGGCCCCTCGAGGACGTCCAGTCCTTCCTGCTGGCATCGCGGCCACGGCAACGCAGCCTGAGCCGACGGTAAGGGCGCGGTTTTGTCGAGCGACGCACTCGTAGCAGACCAGACAGACCACCCAGGCGAACCCGTAGCCGTCACGGCTGCCGGTGCGCTGCCCTGGCGGTTGAATAAAGACCAGCTTGAGGTCCTCCTCATCCACCGCCCGCGCTATGACGACTGGTCCTGGCCCAAGGGCAAGATAGACGACGGCGAGACCATCCCTGAGTGCGCCATCCGTGAGGTGTGGGAAGAGATTGGCCTGTCCGCGTCACTGGGCATACCGCTGCCCCCGATCCACTACCACGTGGCGTCCGGCCTGAAGGTGGTCTACTACTGGGCTGTCAGGGTCAACGGGGACAAGCTGGTGCCCGACGGCAAGGAGGTGGACAGCGTGATGTGGTGTGCCCCCGAAAAGGCGGCCCGGCTGCTGTCCAACCCCTCCGACGTCGCACCGCTCGAATACTTGCAGGACGCCCATGGGCGCGGCGAGCTGAACACCTGGCCGCTCCTGGTGCTCCGCCACGCCAAGGCGAAACCCCGCTCGTCCTGGTCCAAGGCCGAAGGTGAGCGCCCGCTGGCCGCCACTGGAACCCGCCAGGCGCAGGCAGTGGGCCGGCTGCTCCAGGCGTGGAAGCCGCCTCGGGTGGTCACCAGTCCGTGGCTCCGCTGTGTGGCAACCATCGCCCCCTACGCGAAGGTGGCCAGTCCCAAAGTGAAGCTCTCGGAAGCCCTGACCGAACACCGGCATCAGCGGAACCCGAAGAAAACCGCTGCCGTGGTCGAGGGCCTGTTTGATAAGCAGCGGCCGGTGGTTGTCTGCACCCACCGACCGGCGCTGCCCACCGTGTTCGGGCAGCTGGCGCAACACATGCCGCAGCAACTGGCCGCGCTCCTGCCGGCCAACGAACCATACCTGTCCCCCGGGGAACTGGTGGTGTGCCATGTGGCGCCGGGCGGGAAAAACCGGATTGTCGCCGTCGAGCAGTTCAGGCCCTTCGACGACTGACCCGCGGCGGTGAGTGCCGCGCTTGACCCCGGCCGGTTTGTATCAAACACTCAGTAGATTGATGCACGATTTTGGGGGAAATGTGCCGGATTCCGATGTGATTGCCGTCTTCAGCAACGTCCCGCCCCTGGCCGTCCTCTGGGCGCTCCTTCTGGCAACCGGGGTTCACGTGCTGCTTCGCGGGGTGGTCCGCGAACGCGGCAATGGAGTCTCTGCTGTCACTGCTTCCCGGCATGCCTTATGGGTAGGGGTCTTGGGCTGGCTGGCCAGCTCGCTGCAGCCGGCGGGAAACGCCGGAATCCTTCCCGCTGGTTCTGCAGCCAGGCCGCTCACCGGCGCGGCCGACATCATCCAGGCCTTGGCGTGGCCCGTGCTGGGCTGCCTGGCTGTTCACGCCATCGGCCAACTGAGTTTCCCCCGGCCAAGGCTGCCGCAGCAGCCGGTGACGCTGGAGGGGCGGCGGATGCGGGATTTCCTACCCCGGCGGCTCGCCTGGACGGTTCTGGTGATCTTTGCCTTGGCCGCAGCACAGATTAGCTGGACGGCGACACTGCCAGGGTTCGCACCGGTCCAGTACGGGTCACGCCCCGATGGCCCCAACGGATATATCCCCTATGGCGGAGATGGCCGCATTCCCGGTGTCGAACTGGCGGCCTTTCTGAGCGTTGCATTGATCATCCTTGCTATGGGAACCCTGGCAGTACTGACGCTGATCTCGCGACGGCGGCAGCTTGAGTCCCTGACCCCCGAAGACAATGACGTCCTGCGGACCATTGCCATGAACCGGCTTCTTCGCACTGTCGCCACCGTGGCGGCGGGCCTGGCGGCCGTTGCAGGCAACCACGCCGCCCGGCCGGATCCTTCCAGCGTTTCCGGGAGCTGGACGAACGCCGCCGGAGTGGTCGGTCTGGGCGTCCTTCTGGCCATGTGGTGGTGGGCACCGCCCAAGCTTCCCCCCGCCCGGGCTGGCCATGGCGTGGACCCGCGCGGCGCCCCCGAAGCGGCATCCCATCCTGCCACCCGGCTCTTGGTATCGATTGGAGCGGCGCTGGGACTGGCGGCCCTGGTTCCGGTGGCGCTCGTGCTGATGATCCCGGGAGTGGCCACGGGGCACCCCGCCCTCGCTGTGGCGGTATCGGCGTCGTCAGTCCTGGTGGCCGCAGCAGTAGGAGAACTGCTTCTTCACCACAATCATGGAATACCTGACGCGCCCCGCACCTGGCCGCGGCAATCAGTCAGCCCGGCATTGGTCACCACCGCGCTCGGGGCATTCGCGGTGCTCGTTGTTGTGCTTGTGTTGACCGCCGCCGCCGAGGCAGCAGTGGACGAGGCGCCGACGTGGCCCGGGACCATCTGGGCAGCGGCAACGGTGTGCGCGGTGTCCCTGCTGCCCCTGGCGGCCGCGCGGCTGCGCCGGGGAATTCCGGCCGTGGTTCAGGGGCTCGATGCTGCCCTCCGCGCCATCACCGTACACCGGGTGGTCCGCGCGCTTGCGGCCTGCTTCACCGTGCAGGCAGGGGTGCTGCTGCTGTTCGCTGGACCGGCTGTTAGAACGGCAGTCAGCCTAGAGCCGGTCCCCTTGAACTGGTTCTGGGAGGCATCCGGGGCGGTGGGCGCCCTGCTCGCAGCAACAGGCGTGGTGATCGCCGTCATCCCCGTCCGCAGCTTTGCCCGCACCCCCGTGGCACGCAGGCAAGCGGTCCGGGAACCGGTCACATGAGCGGGGCGGTCGCAGTCGCTACGCGCCTGGTAGTGGGACGACGTGCTGCTCGGCCTGCTGACGTGGCCGGCTCGCGCCACAGTAGACTTGTGGCGTGAGCATCCCAACGCCTTATGAAGACCTCCTGCGCGAAGTCCTGGCTTCCGGCACGCACAAATCGGACCGTACGGGGACCGGAACAACCAGCGTTTTCGGGCGCCAAATGCGTTTTGACCTCTCGAAAAGCTTCCCGCTGATCACCACCAAGCGGGTCCACTTCAAATCCGTGGCGGTGGAGCTTTTGTGGTTCCTGCGCGGCGAAACCAACATCAAGTGGATGCAGGACCAGGGCGTCACCATCTGGAATGAATGGGCAGACGCCGACGGCGATCTCGGCCCCGTCTATGGTGTGCAGTGGCGCAGCTGGCCCACACCCGATGGCGGCCACATCGACCAGATCGCCGAACTGGTGGAGAACCTGAAATCCAACCCGGACTCGCGGCGGCACATCGTGTCCGCGTGGAACGTCTCCGAACTCCACGACATGGCGCTGCCGCCGTGCCACGCGTTCTTCCAGTTCTACGTGGCGGACGGCAAACTGTCCTGCCAGCTGTACCAGCGCTCCGCGGACATGTTCCTGGGCGTGCCGTTCAACATCGCCTCATACGCACTGCTCACCTGCATGGTGGCCCAGCAGGTGGGGCTGGAGCCCGGCGAATTCGTCTGGACCGGCGGCGACGTCCACATCTACGAGAACCACATGGACCAGGTCCTCAAGCAGCTGGAACGGGAGCCTTACGAGTACCCGCAGCTCAAGATCACGCGGAAGCCGGCGTCGATCTTCGACTACACCCTTGAGGACTTCGAAGTGGTGGGCTACCAGCACCATCCCACGATCAAGGCTCCGATCGCCGTATGAGCACGGAGAACTCCACCGATCCGCAGTCCTTTACGGAAGAGCTGGCCGCCTCGGTCACCGGTGTGGGCCTCGTGTGGGCGCAGACACCCGACGGGGTCATCGGCAAGGACGGCGACATGCCCTGGCACCTGCCCGAGGACCTGAAGCACTTCAACCAGCTCACCATGGGCCACCCGGTGGTGATGGGCCGCAAGACGTGGCTTTCCTTCCCGGACAAGTTCCGCCCCCTGCCCGGCCGCACCAACATCGTGATTACCCGGCAAAAAAGCTGGGCCGACACGCCCGAGGCGGAGGGCGCCGTCGTGGTTCCTTCACTTGATGACGCGTTGCTCGAGTCCCAGTTTGTGGACGGCGGCGAAACCGTCTGGATCCTGGGCGGCGGCGAGATTTTCCGCCAGTCCACGGAGCTGGCGAACGTCGCAGTGGTCACCACCATCGACGTCGAAGCCGACGGGGACACTTTCGCCCCCGAGCTTGGCACCGGGTGGGAGGCTTCCGCCTCGGTTCCCCCGGACGGCTGGCTGACGGCCGCCAACGGCACACGCTACCGGTTTACCAAATGGTCACGGACTGAGGGCTAGGAATGTTAAAGAAACCCGAAACTCTCTTTGTGCTGGGCTACATGCTGCTCCCCCTGTTGGCGCTGCTGTCCGCCATCGTAGGATTCACCATGATCCTGGGCGGCAACAAGATCGCCGGGGCCATCGTGCTGGTGGTGGTGACGCAGGTCTTCGCCTTCGGGGCCTTCTTCGCGCTGCGGGCGCGCAAGGCAGCCGTGCTGGAGGAGTCAAAGCGCGGCTAGCACGCGGTGCTGCGTATGGGAGGGACACCCCATCGCGGCTGCAGCATGTTGCTAATAGGCTGGGCTGGGTTCCGGCTTGAAAGACGCTGGTCGAATATCGGGGGGATTGCCTGGTGGCAGGAAATTTGTGGGGCGCGGACGTTGCCGGGTTGCGGACGCTGGCGCAGCAGTTCGGCAAGACGGCCGATCAGCTGCTGCAGCAATCCACGCAGCTGACAAGCCACATCAACAGCACGACATCATGGAAGGGCCAGGACGCCGTTGCGTTCCGCTCCGACTGGAACGGAAGCCACCGGGCGATGCTCCAGCAGGCTGCCTTCGCGCTGCAGCAGGAGTCGAAGAAGCTACTCGTCAACGCTGATCAGCAGGAGAAGGCGAGCAACACGGGCGCGGGATCCGGCGGTTCCCGTCCTGGTGTCGAGGCTGGCACTCCGTCCTCGCCGTTCGTTCCCGTGGGTCCAGAGTGGCTTTCCAACGGTGACTCACCCTTCCGGAACGGCTGGGACGCCTACAACGGAGTCCTTGGGCTGAAGGGTGTTCCTCTGGGTCTTCGTGACATTTCGCAATTTAATGCCCGGCATGGCCACGAAATCGACGCCTTGTTCGGAGCGGGCCAGGACTTGGCAGCATGGAAACGCTTTTTCAATAAGGACCTATGGGAAGCTTCGGCGCGCGCCGATCCTTTGCGGGGCGCGTTCTCAGGTACTTCTGACCTTCTGAGCGGCAAATTCGGTGACTTCGCCGACATGGCCCGGGGTACGGGAGCAGCGGAGATCGGCCCCTGGGCGAAGTTCGGTCTCAACTCCGCGGGACATGTCCTCGGGGGGATCAGCGTTGGCTTGGATGGACTCGACACGGTCAACGCGATTCGCGCCGGCGAGACTGGTGACGCGCTTAAGTCCGGCCTGAAAACCGCTCTCGGCGTCGGCTCTTTCTTCCCCCCACCTGTTGGGGTCACGTGCATGGTTGTGGGCGGCGCATGGGCCGCCGTCGAGATGGTCCCAGGGGCCAAGGACGCGATCGACGACGCCTTCGATTGGGTGGGCGACACGACTGAAGATTTGGTAGGAGCAGTCGGCGACGGTGTCAAGGACTTCTTCGGCTTCTAGAAAATGGGGACTCATAGGATGGACAGCATGACTGAGGCACAAACGGCGACAGACACCTCCCTGGGATTCGGTGTTGCAGAAATGGCTTATCTCGTACAACTGCAGGACACAGACGAATCCCGCGCCAGCGCCGCCTGGCTCCGGCTAACGGAGGAGTCAGAGAACAAGCAACTGGTCAGCGCGGGCCTCTCGTCGCTCATCGCTCGCCGCCTGGCGGCAGTCGATGGCACCAACGTCGAGTTTGATACAAAGGTGGATGCAGTCGCTTACACCCTCTCCCATGCGGCAAAATGGACACAACTGGATCTGCTGATGGACGCGCAGCGCGCAGACTCGGTGCTTCATGCCGAGGCCGGAAAAATATCGCTGATCTTCCAGCCGAGAACCATGATGAGCTGGTTCGTCCTTCCCCAGGATGCTCACTTCTCCAAGGAAGCGGCAGAAGCCTTCATTGTTCGGGAGCACCTGCTCAAGTATCCGGAAGGTGGCGTGAAGATCAGATCTGGACGGGTCCCTTCCTCACAGCAGCTCCTTATCCGCAAAGACACCCGCGGTTGGGCCCACACCATTGCGCAGGGCGACGTTGTTGGACCTGAACAACTTGCGACGACCAGCGAGGACCTTACGGCGGTACTGAAGGCCTTCGGTCATGAAGCTGGCGAAAACTGATGGAAATGGATCCCGCCGTACAAAAACTACTCGTCGAACGCCAGTACTTTTATGCGACGGGTATGGAACGCACCGTGCATGCCTACACGAAGGAAGAGTGGGGCATCGGCGGTGCCCAGCCAACCGGGAACTACTCCGTCCACACAACCACCGGGCTTTTCGTGGTAACAGCCCTCATGACCATCCCTGCGCTCGGCGCACCCCTTCTGCTGATCATCGCCCTTGCGAGCCTTAATCTGATTGTGGTTGTTTTTGGGTTACTTGGCACCGTCCTCTTTACCGGCGGCTGGCTACTGGGCATCATGAATCTTCGCCGCGAATTGCGGGCTTCCAGGCAGCGCAGGCTGAAAGGGCTGCCAAAGCCGCGTTTCGCCCTGACCGATGACCAGGCCCGGGCCTGGTTTGAATCCAATCCCTCGGGTATTGCCATCACCCGCGAAAACTTCCCTGACAGCACGCGCCCATTTCCTGGTGAGGCCTAGTACTGAAGCGGCATGGCTGAGATGTAAGTTCCGCTGCAAGAAAAACGCCTCGGTAGGAACGCTTATGGAAGCTGACCGCCCCGCATTCCGCTGGCCGGACGGAACCAAATATGGTCCGAGCCCCGTCAATGTGCTCATGTACGAGAAAGAATACGGACCGGGGACCAGCGTGCACAACGGCATTCCAGGCAGCAACACGGGCAGCGGCCCGCACTCCGACGACCAAGTCCGCGCCTACCACGAACAGGCGCTGGCACGCGGTGACAAGAGAGTCCTGTTCCGTACGGTGGAGGGCAGGCTCCACAGTTACGCCAAAGACGAGCTGGGAGTGGTCACGGCAAGCTCCCACCCGAAGGTGAGGTCCGCCGGCGGCTTCCTGGCGATGGCCGTCTTCTTCGCTGCAGCGGCAGTCTTCTCCGTCCTGCTGGTCATCGGGCCCACTGGCCAAGGCCAGGATCCGATGTGGGGCGGGCTGTTCCTGACGGCCGCCGGGCTGGGAGGTGCGGCGTATGCCATTCGGATGGCGAAGGTAGCTTCGACGGCAAAACGCCTCCGCGCCGAGCGTGGAATCCCCGAGCCCACCGCACGCCAGTTCGACAACTAGGCTGCCCCACACGTGCCGGCGTGTCCGTTGAGCCGGAACCCGTGGGCGCGTGACGTAACCGACTGCGCCGTGCCGGTTCCGAAGTCTAAACTGTACGAATGACTACAGCAGCTACCCCTTCCGTCGGCCTGGTCGGATGGCGCGGCATGGTCGGTTCCGTCCTGATGCAGCGCATGCAGGACGAGGGCGACTTCGCCAACATCAACCCGGTGTTCTTCTCCACCTCCAACGCGGGAGGTGCCGCGCCTTCCTTCGCAGAAGGCGCCGGCAAGCTCGAAAACGCGTTCGACGTCGACACGCTGGCCAAGCTGCCCATTATCGTCACCGCACAGGGCGGCGATTACACGAAGCAGGTCCACGGCGAACTGCGCAGCCGCGGCTGGGATGGCCTCTGGATCGACGCCGCCTCCACCCTCCGCATGAACGATGACTCCATCATCGTCCTGGACCCGATCAACCGCGACGTCATCGACAAAGGCCTGGTCAACGGCACCAAGGACTTCATCGGCGGCAACTGCACCGTCTCCTGCATGCTCATGGGCCTCGGCGGCCTGTTCAAGAACAACCTGGTCGAATGGGGCACCTCCATGACCTACCAGGCTGCCTCCGGCGGCGGCGCGCGGCACATGCGCGAGCTGCTCAGCCAGTTCGGCACACTCAACGCCGAGGTCAGCACGGAACTGGACGACCCGGCGTCGGCCATCCTGGACATCGACCGCAAGGTCCTGGCCCACCAGCGCACCGACATCGACGCCACCCAGTTCGGCGTTCCCCTTGCCGGCTCCCTGATCCCCTGGATCGACGCGGACCTGGGCAACGGCCAGTCCAAGGAAGAGTGGAAGGCCGGGGTTGAGACCAACAAGATCCTGGGCACCTCGGACGAAAACCGGATCATCATGGACGGCCTCTGCGTCCGCATCGGCGCCATGCGCTCCCACTCCCAGGCACTGACCCTCAAGCTGCGCGAGGACCTGTCCGTCGCCGAGATCGAAAAGCTGCTGGACGAGGACAACCAGTGGGCCAAGGTGGTTCCGAACACCAAGGAAGCCTCCATGGCCGACCTGACCCCCGTCGCCGCCTCCGGCACCCTGGACATCCCGGTGGGCCGCATCCGCAAGATGGAGATGGGCCCGCAGTACATCAGCGCCTTCACCGTGGGGGACCAGCTCCTCTGGGGCGCCGCCGAGCCGCTGCGCCGCATGCTGAACATCGCCACCGGGAACCTGTAGGCCGGTTCCCCAGGAGCGGCCCTGGCCCGCTTAACCGTTGCTGCCCAGCACCGGTTAAGCGGGTCAGGGCCGCTCTTGTGTCAGGCGGATATCCGGCGGGAGCGCTCTGCCATAACCTGCAGGCGGAGCTTTAACTCTGCGGGCCGGTCAAGGTGCTGCCAGTTGAGCCGAAGTACCAACCACCCCTCTTCAATCAGCGCGTTCTCCCGCCGGCGTTCAGCGAGAAGAACTTGTTCCGTGGGCCGGTACTCCGTGTACTTCCCGGCGCCATCAAACTCGATGACGGTCCTCGCTTCCGGATCAGCGAAATCGGCCCGGAACAGGCCGGAAACAGTTGGAATCTCAAATTGGGGTATGAAGCTGCGAATACCTATGGCATGCAGCAGAAGCCTCGTCCGGGTCTCCCCCGCAGATTCGGACCGTCCGTCCAGCGCGTCCAGCAGGATACGGGCCTTCCGGCTCCCTCGCTTTTCCGGACCGATGCTGAGAAGCCGCTGGATATCGTCGCGCGAGGCTCCCTTGCGCAACGCGTGATCGCCAATTACGGCCGCCTGCTCGAGCGGCAGGATCCGCGCGCAGTCCAGAACAGTCCTCTCCAGGCTGGTTGCAAGGAAAACCTTACCGTCAGTGGTCACGAGCCGGGTGATGTCATCTTCCGTGACGGCAGCCCGATGCGTCCTGACATCCGTTCCTGCGCTTGCCCGGGAATTCGCATAGCCGGTTGTTACGTGGATCAGCGGTCCGGTATTCCACACCTGGCATTCGTGCAGCCGCGCTGCGCTGAGGTGGCTGTACAGGGCAGTCCCGCCAGTGGAGAGATGGTGTGCATCAACGAGCAGGCGGTCACGGGCCCATGGCTTTAGCCCGTTCCAATACAAGTTCTGTGCGTAGGCGCCGCGACGCACACGAACTACGGTGCCGTGCCGCACCGCCGACGTGAGGAGCCGGTCCCCTATGCCGGCTTCCTGAAGCTCCGTGGTCGATGCCAGGGGCGTTGACGGCCAGCGGTCCTCTATCAATTGCCGGGTTTTCTCGGGCTTCATGGACCAATACTTCGTCCGCCGACCGTGTGAAGGGAAGCCGCAGGCTGCCGAGTGTGGACAACTCTTGTACCCGTAAATGTGCAGCAGCGGCCGTGCCCCGCTCAACCGGTGGTGGCCAGCACCGGTTAAGCGGCCCAGGGCCGCGCGTACTGTTTTAGGCGCCGAGGAAGGCGAGGTAGCGTTGGGCGGCACGGTTGAAGGCAGCCTGCGCCGTGACGCCGAGGGGACGGGCTTCATCAAAGAGTTCAGGCACGACGGCGGCACCCGCGCCCGTGCCGGAACGGGCCCACGTGCCTATCACCTCTCCCCCGGCCACCAGCGTTTTCTTGAAGACACCGTTGCCGCCGGGGACGATCTTGTTGGCATGCTCGGGAGCCAGGACAAGGCTGCGGTCCTGGTAACCCAGCAGAAACTCGTCGAAACCGGGAAGCAGGAGGACGGACCGCTGCCCCGGCACGCGGCCGTCGAGCAATGATGCCGTCTCCGTGGACAGCCAGTAACTGGTGCCCCCAAACTCCACATTGACCAGCTGGTCCTTAATGCCCTCAAAAGCCGCCCGGACCTCGGTCAGCGGAACCTGCGTCCACCAGGCGAAGTCCCGGATGGTGGCCGGCCCGTGGCTTCGGAAATAGCGCAGCGCGAACTCGGCGATGCCCTCCTGCCGTTCGAGCCGGCGCGAGTCCGGGATCCATTGATTGAAGGAGGCAAACAACTGCTGGTTTCCCGCCAGCGGCCCGAGCACCAGCCAGCCGTGCCGGCACAGTGTCCCGAGGATGTGGATACCCCGCTGGCCCTGGGTAGACTGCCCGGCGGCGTCGAAAACCTCGAAAAGGGCAGCCCTGCCGGCAGGACCACCTGCAGCGATGTACTCCAGGGCCAGGTCGCGGCACTTTTCGATGTCAGCCCAGGAAATACCCAATTCGCGGTGCCGGCCGGCAATGCCTTTGGTGAGACGCTCCGCAGTAAGGTCCAGCATCCAGTGCAGGTCCTCCGGCGCCACCAGGTGCAGCGTTCCGCGCATGGGCCACGAGCGCACCACAGCACCGGAATCAAGGGCGGAACGGACATCGGCCACGTCTGCTCCGGGAGCCCTGGCGCCCACAGCCCAGAGTGCCGCCTGCAGGTCCTGGGCCTGAATGGCTGTCATCCAGCGGACCGTGGCAGCTATCGAATCAGGATGGTGCGGTTGCGGGGGAACAGCCGGGTGCGGGAGCAGCCGTTGGGACACCAGGCGAAGCCTGCCCAGCGTTCGACGGTCAAGACGGATCCCCACCTTCGCAGCCATGGCCCCATCCTATGGCCAGGACCGGGCTACAGCTCCAGCCCGATCAGCAGCGGTTCCGGGTGGAGTTCAATGCCAAAACGACGTTCGACGCCGGCACGCACCTCGCGGGCCACCGCCACCACATCGGCTGCCTTGGCTGAGCCGCGGTTGGTGATGGCCAGGGTGTGCTTGGTGGACAGGGATGCACGGCCTCCGCTGACGCTGCCAGGCTCCAGCCCAAAGCCCTTGCCAAAGCCGGCCTGGTCTATCAGCCAGGCGGCAGAGAGCTTCACCAGCCCGTCCTGACCGGCAGGATAACGCGGCGCGCCCTCCGGCAGAGCCTCGGCCACCTCCGCCGGGACAATCGGGTTGGTGAAGAACGAACCGGTGGAAAAGGTGTCGCGGTCTGCCGGATCCAGCACCATGCCCTTGGAAGCACGCAGCCGCAGCACTTCCCGGCGGACGTCGGTGGCGTAGGCACGCTTTCCCTGTTCCACCCCCAGCGACCGGGCAAGCTCCGCATACCGGATGGGAGCACTCATGCGCCCGATCGGCAGCTGGAACTCCACCGTCAGCACCACATAACGGGGCGAGCCGTTGATGGTGGTCTGCTTCAGGATGGAGTCCCGGTAGCCGAACTTCAACTCGGAGTTGGTGAAGGTTTTGACGGCGTTCCGCTCGCGGTCCCAGGTCCGCACGGCGGCAATGGTCTGCGAAACGTCCGAACCATAGGCGCCCACGTTCTGCACGGGAGTTGCCCCGGTGGAGCCCGGGATGCCCGCCAGCGCCTCGATGCCGGACCAGGCGTGAAGGACAGCGTGCTCCACGAGCTTGTCCCAGTTGTGGCCCGCCTGCACCACCACGGCCACCCCGCCGCAGGAGTCCTCGGCGTTGACGGTGAATCCCTCCGAGGCGATCCTGACGACGGTGCCGGGGAACCCGTCGTCGGAAATCAGCAGGTTGGAGCCGCCGCTGATAATCAGCAGCGGCTCCCCCGCCGCGTCCGCTGTCCGGACGGCGTCGATGATGTCAGCCTCGGTCAGGGCCTCGATAAAGGTGCCGGCGGGGCCTCCGACGGCGGCCGTGGTGAACTGGGAAAGCAGGGTGGAAGTCACCAGACAACCCTATCGCCGAACATGAGCCCCGCTTTCCGGCTCAGCTGAGTTTGACGACGGCCTGGGCCTTCATCAGGACCTTCTGGCCTGCCGCAACAACGGTGAGGTCGATGCGCGCGGTGTTGGCCTCGGCGTCGAGTTTTCCGATCAGTCCGCTGACCTCGATGGTGGCGCCCGGCGCCTCCGTTCCCGTGGTGTCGGTGACCAGGACGGGCTTGGTGAAGCGGGTCTGGAAGTCCACGACGGCGGCCGGATCGCCTGCCCAGTCGGTGACCAGCTGCACGGCGGAGCCCATGGTGAACATGCCGTGGGCGATGACGCCGGGCAGTTCAACGCCGGTGGCGAAGGCTTCGTTCCAGTGGATGGGGTTGAAGTCACCGGAAGCGCCCGCGTACTTGACCAGGTCGGTGCGGGTGACCTCGATGGTGCGGCTGCCAATGTCCTGGCCGGGGCTGAGTTCGTGGATGCTGAGGCTCATGGCTACTGTCCCTCTCCGCGGACCAGGATGGATGACGTGGTGGTGGTGACCGGCTCACGGGATTCGTCCGCGCCGAGTGCGAAGACTTCAGAGCGGGTGGTGATCATCGCTCCCCCGCCCATGGACCGGACACCGTCCACGTGCAGCTCTGCCACCAGCCGGTCGCCGGCAAAGATGGGGCGGTGGTGCGTGAAGCGCTGGTCGGCGTGGACCACGCGGGAGAAGTCGATGCCGGCGTCCGGATCCTCGATGAGCTGGGCGTCGGCGCGTTGGGCGATGATGATGGCGAACGTCGGCGGGGCAACAAGGTCGGCGTGGCCCAGCGCCTTGGCGGCGTCCACGTCGAAGTGTGCAGGGTGGTTTGCTTTCACGGCGCGGGCGAACTCGCGGATCTTCTCGCGGCCGACGTCGTACACCTCTGCGGCAGGGTAGCTTCTGCCCTGCAGTTCCGGATTGATAGTCATGGGCTCAAGCCTATCGCTGCCTCATCTCCCGGGCGGTCTTGCAGGCAGTGGTATGATGGTTTCATCAATCCATCAATCGGCGGGGCTCGCTCCTGAGGCAGTCACCGCGTACAGGAGCGCTGCCATGTTGTCCTCCGCCCAGGCTCCGCTGTACGAGATCAAAGCCAACCTCTTCAAGGCTTTGGCGCATCCGGCAAGGATCCGGATCCTTGAGCTGCTGGCAGCGGCGCCCAGGGAAACTGCGCCAGTGAGTTACCTGCTGGCAGAAACCGGGCTGGAAGCGTCCCACCTCTCCCAGCACCTGGCCACCCTTCGAAAGCACAAGGTGGTGACGTCGGTACGCACCGCCAATGCGGTGACCTATCAGTTGGCGCATCCCGGAGTTTCGCAGCTCCTTGCCATCGCGCGGACGTTCCTGCTGGACAGCCTCGCTGAATCGCACGAGCAGCTCAGGCTGGCACAGCAGTTGCCGGCAGAGCACCTGTCACCCGGAGCAGCCTCGTGAGCACGGGCCAGCGCACCGCCACCGGCCCGGCGATCCGGAGGGCACGGCGGTTCCTGCCGTCCCGGAAGGACTACGCGGGGCTCGCGGCATCATGGCGTACCGATCTGCTGGCCGGCATCACCGTGGGCATCGTGGCGCTGCCGCTTGCCCTGGCATTCGGCGTGAGCTCCGGGGTGGGCGCTGAAACCGGACTTATAACAGCGATCGTGGCCGGGCTGGTGGCGGCTGTTATGGGCGGCTCCCCGGTGCAGGTGTCCGGGCCCACCGGCGCCATGGTTGTGGTGCTTGCTCCCGTGGTGGCGGTCCACGGCACCGGCAGTGTGGCTCTTTTGTCCCTGATGGCGGGCGTGCTGGTCTGTGTGCTGGGTTTCAGCGGCCTGGGCCGGGCCGTAGCCTTCATACCCTGGCCGGTGGTGGAGGGTTTTACCCTCGGCATCGCGGCCATCATCTTCCTTCAGCAGGTCCCGCTTGCCACCGGCACGCCCGGAACCCCGGGACACAACACACTCCTTGCGGCCATCGAGGCGGCATCGACGGCGGCCGCTCCAACCGTCCTGCTGACGCTCGCACTCGTGGCGCTGGTCGCCGTCGTTATGGTTCTGGCGCAAAAGCTGTCCCGGGCGCTTCCCGCGAGCCTGCTCGCGGTTTTCCTGGCCACGGCAGCTGCCGAGCTCCTGCAGCTGGACATTCCCCGGATCGGCCCTCTTCCGCATTCCCTGCCGGCGCCTGCCATCCCCGCTTTTGAGCTGGCATCCTTGGGCAGCCTGGCGATGCCCGCTGTGGCCATCGCCTGCCTGGCTGCCATTGAGTCCCTGCTCTCTGCGAGGGTGGCCGCCGGGATGAGCGGTCCGGACGGCAAGCCCACCGGACCCTACACTCCGGACCGGGAGCTGACGGGACAGGGCCTGGCGTCCATCGCGGCCGGCCTGTTTGGCGGCATGCCTGCCACCGGGGCCATCGCCCGGACCGCGGTCAATGTTCGCTCAGGAGCCAGGACTCGCCTTGCAGCAGCAATCCATGCGGTGGTGTTGCTGGGCATCACGTATTTTGCCTCGGGGATGGTCAGCCGCATTCCGCTGGCGGCGCTGGGCGGGATCCTGATGGTTACGGCAGTACGGATGGTTTCGCGGCGGACCGTCACCGCCATCCTGGGTTCCACCAGGCCGGACGCCGCCGTCTTTGTTCTCACGGCCATCATTACGGTAGCTTTCGACCTGATTGTTGCCATCCAGATCGGACTTGCCGCGGCGGCCCTTTTCGCGCTGCGGAAATTCGCGTCACTGAGCAGTGTGCAGCGTGAGGACATTCCCGGGGAGCCGTCCGAAGGAGATGAGCACATCGCCGTCCTCCGGCTGGACGGAGCTATGTTCTTTGGAGCCGCCGAACGGATCCTCCAGGAAATCAGCCAGGTCAAGGACGTTCAAGTGGCCATCATCAGGCTCTCCCAGGTGCGGATGCTCGACGCCACCGGCGCCCACGCCCTGGTCGAGGTCATCTCTGCCCTGGAACTGCGCGGAATCACAGTCCTGCTCAAGGGTGTCCGGCCGGATCACCTGGCGTTGGTTACCAACGTGGGAGTGATCCGTTCCCTGCGGCACCACAAGCACCTGTTTGAGCGTCTGCCCGACGCCGTGGAGCATGCCCGCAGCCACGTCCGCCGGAGTGCGGGCTACCGCTTGTAGCCCTTGCGGATGGCCTGGCCGCGGACCACGATGCCGGCGACGTGCAGGACAAGTCCCAGCCCGATCAGCGGGAGCGATGCCATGGCCAGCGCCTGGTTGCCGCTGGTGTTGCCAACGAGGTTCAGAATGATGCCGACGGCGATCAGTCCCATCGCGCTGAAAACCAGGACTTTGTAGCGGGTTGGCGCGGTGGCCCAGAATTCGTTCAGCACCAAGCCAGTCTACCGGGGCTTCAGAACAGCGCTTCCTGGACCGCCGGGACCTCGGAGGTGTGCTCACCCGGTTCGATGGTGCGGCCTTTCAGCCGGCCCAGGTCCAGCACGAACTCGAGGCCGCTGTCATCAAGGGCGGCCAGCACAAAACTGCCGCAGACGGACCGGATGGTGAACCCGTGCGTGCCTGCAGCCAGCCCATGAGGGTACGTGTGGCGGGCGGATCCGGAACACAACCTTCCCGCCAGCCGCGGCCTGTTCCAGGTTTCCGTGACCACCTCAAAGCCGTCTTCATCCGCCCGGGACAGCAGCCGCCGGGCGTCGTCAGCCAAGGCCGTGTTGTGGGCGGTGAGCTGTTCTGCGGGCGCCGGTGCTGCCAGGGCGGCAGCCTTGGCTGCGGAGCGCACCTGTTGCGGCAGGCCGCCGTCGCGCGTCACCAGGTCCTCAAGGATCCGCACCACCCGGCCGTCGGCAGCGCGGGCAATGTAACTGGCCGCCACGGCACCCTGTTCGGCGAGCCGCTGCCACTTGCGCAGGTCTGACGCTGTTCCCACCTTGCTGGCCCCGTTCGCGAACGTGGCCACGTACAGCCAATGTGGCTGCATGAGGTAGCTTCGCAGCCCGGGCGGAACGCCGCCGCCACGGTGGAAGTCGTGCATCAGCCGGAAGTCGTCCGCTACAAAGCACCGCCCGCACTGGTGCCCTCGGACAGACGGCGACTGGTTCCTGCACAGCACGTGGTCCCGATGGCCGGGCCCGTGCACGCGGTGGTGCCCCAGGCAGGACTTCCCCTCCGCGGCGAGCCGGAAGCCCAGCCGGGACCCGTCGTCGAGCGCTGTTTCACGGAAGGCGCCGTCCGGGGCCTGCAGCCGAGGACGGGAGGCGCGCTGTCGGCGGAATCTTCCGCCGCAGGCCAAAAGACCCCGTGGACCAGATAGGGCGTATCGGTCACGGGGTCTCCTGAAAGCAAAATCTACGGGTGCTAGAGCGCGGGCTGCACCCCAAAGGCTACCGCGAGCTTCATGATCTTCTCGGCGCGGCCCAGGCGGGGCAGGTCGGAGCCGTCACGGATGACCCGGCCGTTGGCTTCAAAGTCCGCCATGAAGTCGGTGGCCCAGGCGACGTCGGACGGCGTGGGGCTGATGACCTCGTTGATCACTGGGGTCTGGTCGATGGCCAGGCAGAGCTTTCCGGTCATACCCATCATCACGGTGATGCCGGTCTGCTCGCGCAGGATGGGGTGGTTCGTGCCAACGGTGGGGCCGTCAATGGGACCCGGGAGGTTGCCCACCCGGCTGGCCACGACGAGCTTGGCACGGGGGTAGGCCATGGCCTCGGCGGTGGCAGCCATGCCCGTGTCGCGGCGGAAGTCGCCGGAGCCGAAGGCGAGGCGGAAAGCACCCTGGGCCTTGGCGATGTTGTTGGCTTCCTCGATGCCGACGGCGGACTCCACCAGCGGGATGACGGGGGTTTTGCCGTCCATGCGGTGGTAGGACTCGGTGACCTGGTCCGCGGATTCGGTCTTGGCAAGCATCACACCGAGCAGGCCCGGGGTGCCGCGGAGACCTGCGAGGTCGTCGGCCCAGAAGGGGCTGGTGGCGTCATTGATGCGGACCCAGGCTTTGCCTCCGGAGGTCAGCCAGTCGATGACGTTGTTGCGGGCGTGGTCCTTCTGCGAGGGGTCCACGGCATCTTCAATATCCAGGATGATCGAATCAGCGCGGGAAACGGCCGACTGGTCAAACAGCTCGGTCTTCATGGCATTCACGAGGAGCCAGGAGCGGGCGATCTCTGCTGGGATATTGCGTTCCGGCCTTACGGTCTCGGTGGCGATGGTAGACGTCATGTATCTACCGTATCCGCCCCGCAACCCCAATGCCTCCGAAAACGGTCAGCTCGGGAGGATCAATACGAACTAAACGGGATATGACAGGAGCCTCTGCAAATGGACGTGACAGCAGGTGCCGCAATGGGAGTCCCATACGGCACCTGCTGCTGCTCCATGGGGGTGGTCAGGGGATGTTGCTGCCCCGCGCAGTGACCCAAAGTTTGTACCAGTCCGCCCGGCTCATGGCCTGGGCCACGCGGGCAGCATCGGCACAGGCCCGGATGCGTCCAGGGTTGACCGTTCCGATCACCGGCGCAATGCCGGCAGGATGCTTCATCAGCCACCCCAGCAGCACCGACTCCCCGGAGCTGCCATACTCCCCCGCCAGTTCCGCAACCAGCCCGGCGGTGGCCGCCTCGGCCGACGTTTGGCTGTCAGGTTCCGCGCCCGTGTACAGGCCCCTGGCCAGGGAGCCGTAGGCCTGCAACGTGATGGAGTTCCGGACGCAGTACTCCAAGGTGCCGTGCGGGAAGCTGTAGTCCAGGTGCTCGGCGTGGTTCACCAGCACCTGGCTTTCCAGCCAGGCGCGCTTGAGCAGGCTCATTTCCAGCTGGTTGGCCACCACCGGCGTTTCCAGCCGGTCCTGGAGCGCCTCGATCTGCGCCCCGGACATGTTGGACACGCCCAGCTGCCGGACCTTGCCTTCCGCCATCAGCTGTCCGACGGCGGCAGCCACCTCCGCCGAGCCGGCCAGGGGGTCCGGGCGGTGCAGCAGGAGGATGTCCACGTAGTCCGTCTGCAACCGCTTCAGGCTTTCATTGACCCGCTTCAGGATGGATTCACGGCTGAGGTCGTAGTGCGTTTGCAGGCCGCGTTCATTGAGCCTGATCCCGCACTTGGTCTGCAGCCGGATCCGGTCCCGGAGCCCGGACGTGGCGGACAGCACCTCGCCGAAGACCGCCTCGGACTTGCCGCTGCGGTAGATATCAGCGTGGTCGAACAGCGTGATCCCGGCGTCCAGGGCGGCCTCGACGGCGGCAGCGGCCTCGTCCACATGCTCACCGGCATGCGGCTCGTTGGACCAGCTGCCGCCCAGGCCCATGCAGCCGTAAATGAGTTCCTGCATCAGGCGGACAGCCCCTCACGCACTGCGGACATCAGCGCAGCCATGCAGTGGTGTTGGCGGGCAGCTTGCCGTCTTCAAGCGGCGCGCTGCTGATCAGGACCTCACCGGCAGGCAGGCCGACGGCGGTGTTCCCGAAGTTGGTGACGGACTGCCAGCCGTTGGGGCGGCGGAAATGCAGGACCTCCGGGTTGCCGGTCTCCACCCATTCCAGCTCCTCGCCGGTCAGCAGTTCGCGGCGGAGCTTCAAGGCCTTGCGGTAGAGCTCCAGCGTGGAGCCTTGGGTCCCGTCCTGCGCTTCCACGGCGTATTTGCTGAACCAGTCGGGCTGGGGCAAGTGCGCACCGCCGGCGCCGAAGCCGAAGGAGGTTCCCTCAACCTGCCAGGGCAGCGGGACGCGGCAGCCGTCGCGGCCGATCTCCACGCCCTTGTTGCGGAAGAAGGAGGGGTCCTGGCGCTCGGACTCGGGGATCTCGGCGACTTCCTGCAGGCCCAGTTCCTCGCCCTGGTACAGGTAGGCCGAGCCCGGGACGGCGAGCATCAGCAAGGTGGCGGCGCGGGCGCGACGTTCGCCGAGCTCCACGTCCAGCTCCTCCTTGGGGCCGCCGGCGAGCAGCCAGTCTTTGCCGTCCTGGCCTTTGCTGCCGGCCTTACCTTTGGAACGCTGCGGCAGGCCGTAGCGGGTGGCGTGGCGGACCACGTCATGGTTGGAGAACACCCAGGTGGAGGATGCGCCCGTTGCGGCGGCCTCGGCCAGGTTGCGGCTGATGATTTCCTTGTACTCGGCGGCGTCGAAGTCGGCCTGCAGCAGGTCGAAATTGAAGGCCTGGCCGAGTCCCTGCGGACTGGCGTAGCGGGCCCGGCGGGTGGCGTGGACCCATGCTTCAGCGACCGCGGTGCGCGGCGGGTTGTACTCGTTGAACACCTCGCGCCATTCGGCGTAGATCTCGTGGACCTCGTCCCGGTCCCAGAAGGGGTGCGTGCCGTCGTCGAACCCGTCCACACCGGTGTTGGCCGCGCTCAGTTCCAGCTTGGAGAGCAGCGGTTCGGTCAGGTCCTTGGTGAGCGCGTGCGCCACGTCCACGCGGAAGCCGTCCACGCCGCGGTCTGACCAGAAGCGCAGCGTCTTGAGGAAGTCCTCACGGATTTCCCGGTTGGACCAGTTCAGGTCCGGCTGCTCCTTGGCGAAGATGTGCATGTACCACTGGCCCGGGGTGCCGTCAGGTTCGGTGATCCGTTCCCAGGCCGGTCCACCGAACACTGAGTCCCAGTCCGACGGCGGGAACTCGCCGTTGGGGCCCTTCCCGTCGCGGAAGATGTAGCGGTCGCGGGCGGGCGAGCCCTTGGGTGAGCCGAGCGCCTCCTGGAACCACTGGTGCCTGTTCGAGGAGTGGTTGGGCACGATGTCAGCGATCAGCTTGATGCCGGCGTCGTGCAGCGCCTTGGCCATCTCGTCAAAGTCCGCCAGGGTTCCCAGCTTGGGGTCCACGTCGCGGTAGTCGTCCACGTCGTAGCCGCCGTCAGCCAGCGCCGAGGGGTAGAACGGGCTCAGCCAGACGGCGTCGATCCCGAGCGATTTCAGGTAGGGAACCTTGGAGGTGATGCCCTTGAGGTCACCGATGCCGTCACCGTTCGAGTCGGCGAAGCTGCGCGGATAGATCTGGTAGACGGAGGCCTGGCGCCACCAGTTCGGATCGGCCAGGCGGTCGGAATCGGACAGGGTTGCCAGGGTGGCGGTGGTGGACAAGGGGTGATCCTTTGCTTCTTGTCGACTATATTTATTTTGAATCTAAATTTAGTTGCCCAAGTATTATCTGGCGCGATCCGCAGAAAGGTCAACAGCATGGCTGAAACCACCGCTGCCACCCCACAGTTGTTGCGCCGGGTGAGCGCCGGTGCAGTCCTGGAATTCATGCGCTCCGCCACCGTGGTCACGGTCACCGAGGTCATGGAGGCAACCGGTCTGACGCGGGCCACCGCCATCGCCGTCTGCGAAGACCTTAAGGATCGGGGCTGGATCCGGGAACTGGAGAACCAGCGCGCGTTCGGCGAATACCAGAAGGGGCGCCCGGCCAGGCGGTTCGAGCTCAACGAGCGCGCCGGGTGCGTCCTCGGCATGGACGTGGGCGTTTCCAAGGCAACCGTGGTGGTATCGGATCTTCGGGGCAACACGCTCGGCAGGTCAAGCCAGCCGTTTGCGGAAGCGGAAATTTCCGCCGAAGAGCGCATCTGCGTCATCGACCGCGCCGCCCAGGCGGCCTTGGACCAGGCGGGCGCCTCCCCGGAAGCAGTGCTCGCCGCCTGCGCCGGCATCGCCGCACCGGTGGACCGCAACGGAGACGTGCTGGCCGCCCAGCACTTCTGGGGACTGTTCGACGTCGGGCTGAAGTCGGCGCTGCGGGACCGCCGCGGCTGGACGGTACTGCTGGAAAACGACGCCAACCTGGCCGCCCTGGGCGAGCGGTGGCAGGGCGCGGCCGCCGGGATCGACGACGTCGTGGTAATCCTTGCCAGCGAACGCTTCGGTGCGGGAGTGGTCGACGGCGGGCGGCTGCTTCACGGCAGCCGTGGCGGCGCCGGCGAACTCGCGTTCCTCGAGCATGTCCACGGTGTGGGCGACACCTACGGGATCGCGAGCCTTGCCAGGACCTGGGCCGCCGAGGCGCTGGCGGGCAACGCCAGGACATCCCTCCGAGCCCATGCCTCCGGCGGGGTCGAGGCAGAGCAGGTGTTCGCCGCCGCCGCCGGCGGGGATGGAGTGGCACTGGACATCCTTGACCGCCTGGCGGACAGGTTGGCCCGTATCATCGGCGCGGTATCCACGTTGCTGAACCCGGAGCTGGTGGTGATCGGCGGCGCAGTGGCCAACTCCGCCGGCGTGCTGCTGGAACCGATCGGCCGGCGGCTGACTGAGCTTACTGCCACACCCCCGCGGGTGGCGGTCTCACCGCTGGGCGACTCGATTGTCACCGTGGGTGCTGTCCGCGCCGCCCTTGACTACGTGGAGAGGCACTCCCTGGACCTGGCACTGGCGGCACCGCTCAGCTAAGCGACTCCAGCGCCGCCGCGACAGGCAGCGAACCGTCGCAAAACTCAATGGTCTTCCCTGCCGTCTGTGGCAGGTCCAGCACCGCTGCCGCAACGATGGCAGTGTTGCTGCGCGACGTTGCCCGCTCCCCCGCAGGATCAGGATCCACAGCGATCATGCCCGTGCCCGGCTTGTCCGTGAGTCCACCCGGACCCAGGATGGTCCAGGCAAGGCCAGTGCTGCGCAGGTATTCGTCCGCCGCTGCCTTGGCCTCGGCGTAGGCGAAAAAGCCGTGGTCCGCCGGCACACCGTGGTCCTTGCGGGCGCCCAGGTAGGACACCATCACGTAGCGGTTGACGCCGGCCTGTGCGGCCGCGTCCATGGAGCGGATGGCCGCATCCCTATCCACGGCGTACGTCCTGTCCGGATTCCCCCCGCCTGCACCGGCTGACCACACCACGGCGTCGTGGCCCTGCAGGGCATCGGCGAGGGCCGCCGTCGTCGAATTCTCCACGTCAAGGACCGACGGCGTGGCGCCCGTTTCCGCTACGTCGGCGGCATGGTCCGGGTTGCGGATGAACGAGGTGACGGCGTGGCCTTCTTCCGCCAGCAGGGTGGACAGGTGGAGGGCCACTTTGCCGTGGCCGCCGATAATTGCGATGCGTGTCATGTCCCCCATTCTGCCCTTTAGCCCGGGCAGCGGTAGCGGAGGTACACCACCCCATTGCCGAACCGGTGCTCGTCGAGGAGGTCGAGCCGCAGGTTTAGTCCGTCCGGCAGGTACCGCAAACCGCCTCCCACGGCCACCGGATTGACGAAGATCTGGCACTCGTCCACCAGCCCGGCACGGAGCGCGGCGGCGGCGAGGGTGGCACCGCCAATGCCGATATTCCTTTCCGTGCCGGCCTTCAGCTCCCGCACGGCATCGGGGTTGAAGCTGCGCTCCACCCGGGTGCGGGCAGTGGTGGCATGGGCGAGCGAAGAGGAGTAGACAACCTTGTCCGCCCCGCGCCAGATCCGGGCAAAATCCTGGATGACCGGCGGATCCCCGGGCCCGCCCATCGTGTCCCATACGGACATGACCTCGTACATGCGCCGCCCAAAAAGGTACGTGCCGGCGTCACGCTCCAGGTCGTTTACGAAGGCGTGGACTTCCTCGTCCGGTGCGCTCCAGTCAAAGTTGCCCTGGCTGTCCGCGAGGTAGCCGTCCAAAGAGATGATGCCGGAGTAGATGAGCTGGCCCATCCGCCCATTCTGCCGGTGCGGGTGGCTTTGCGTAAGGGCAGGGGCCCCTAAGACGCGTCCGGCTGGCCGTCACCGCCCGCGGGCTGCCGCTCACGGACGAAGAACTGCTGGGCCAGGGTCCAGATATTTGTCACGGTCCAGTAGATCAGGACGCCGATGGGGAAGAGGATGCCGCCCAGTCCGAACACGAGCGGCAGGCTGTAGAGCAGGATCTTCTGCTGCCGCATAAAAGGCGGTTCCGGCGTCCCTGTGGACGCATTCCGCGCGAGGATCAGCCTTTGGGTGAGGAACTGCGCCGCGGTCATGGCGAGAATCATCACGACGGTCAGGATCACGACGGCGGACTGGTCCCCGCCGCCGTGCAATACCGATGCGGTGAGCGGGGCGCCGAAGATGCCGGACTGGTCGAACTGCACCACCAGGTCGCGGCTCATGGCACCAATCCCCTGGCCTTGGCGGGCAAGTGTGCTGATGCCGGACAGGACCTGGAACAGCGCGAGGAAGAAGGGCAGCTGGATCAGCAGGGGCAGGCATGCCGAGAAGGGGTTGGTCCCGTGTTTCTTGTACAGTGCCATCTGTTCCTGGGCCATTGCCTGGCGGGAGACCGCGTCTGTTTTGCCCTGGTATTTTTCCTGCAGCTTCATCAGATCCGGCTGCAGCAGCCGCATCCGGCGCTGGGCTTTCACTTGCTGCAGGAAAATCGGAATCAGGGCGGCCCGGATCACCAGTACCAGCCCGATGAGGGACAGGGTCCACGTCCAGCCGCTGGCCCCCGGCAGACCCAAGGCGCCCAGCCCGTCATGGAACCCAACCATGATGATGGACACCAGCCACCGGAACGGAACCATGATTTCGTCAAGAAAGCCCATACGTTTCCCCATCCCTCAGTTGCCGCAAAGCTACGGCGAAACGGGGAGCTTGTCACGCAGGGGGCTTGCCTGCAAACAGGAAAGCCCCCGAAGTCCATTGGTTGCTGCATTGGCGTGCGTAGAAACAGAGAGCCCTCTGGAACTTAGTGAATTCAGGGGCTATCTGCAGTTAAGGTGTCTTGGGTCGAAGCGCCACCATCCACCCGGCCCACTCGCGTGCGGCACTGAAGGTCCACGTCTTCGCACTGCTTGGTCCCGCGACCGCCTGGACGCCATCCGCGACTTCAAAGCGGCGGGCACCGGCCTCGACGGCCTGGGTCATTCCGGAGGGTGAAGTGAGCGTCACGGAGCTGGAGTTGACGCTCATGCATCCGACGAGCATCGCGTTCGCGGCCGTGGTTGTTACTGCTGGGACTGCTCCCGAGGATGCTGCAGCGCCTGTCGCCGACGTAGCGACTCCGTCGAGCCCTGAGGCGCCGGAGTACCTCGCGATACCCGCGCCGCTCGTCGTCGAAGTTGTCATCCAGGAATAGCTCGCAGGCTCGGACGCAGTGGCCACCTTGTAGTAACCATAGACTTTCGGGTTTGCGATGGTGGTCACGGCTGCTATCCGTGTCCACCCGGCAGGCACACCGGTCGCTGCGACTGTGCCGCCGTTCAGGGCGAGACAGCTAACGAGCAGATCACCTTGGCCGACATTGGCCGGCTTGGGAACTGTGAGCGTGGTGGTGGCCGTGGTGTTCACCGCCTGACTCACCGACTCCCGGACGATGCCGCTGCTGCCGCCGGGGTCACTGGGGGCCACTGTCCAGGTCTGAGTCGCCGGCGTGGCATCGGCGTTACCCGCTGCGTCGGTGGCCACGACAGCGAACGTATGGGATGCGTTGGACAATCCGGTGTAGGTCTGGGGCGAGGTGCATGCGGCGCGCGGAGCACCGTCAAGGCTGCACTGGAACGTCGAATTGGCTTCACTTGAGGTGAAGGCGAAGGTGGCGCTGGTCGATGTCGTTGTTGCAGGTGGTCCCGAGCTAATTGCCGTCTCAGGGGGCGTGGTGTCTGTAGGCGGAGGCGTGGTGCCCACCGTCCAGGTATAGACCGCGGGGGTCGCGTCTACGCCGTTCTGGTCAGAGGCACGAACCTGGAAGGTATGCGTGCCGCTCGCCAACCCGGAGTAGGAGACCGGACTTACGCAATTTGTGAACGATGTGGTGTCGAGCGCGCAGGCGAAGGTGGCGCTGGCCGATGTCGAGGTGAAGCTGAATTGGGCCGATGTTGAGGTCGTCGGGTTGGCCGGCTTGCTAGTGATAGTGGTGTCAGGCGGAGTGGGGGTTGCGGTCCCGGCTCCAATTTTGCGCGGATCGTAAGCCGCATCGACGAGCAGAGCAGGTGAGTAGGCGGCTGCGATGGACTGCCACGGCACCGCTTTGAAGTTCTGGCGTTGTTCGTTGGCAGTGTCCTGGGTGACGAAAAAGCCCTGGGGGAAGGGACCGCCGACACCGAAGTTGGTGACGTCTATGCCGTCCATCCCGGTGACAGCATCGATCCCGTTCCCGGCGGGGATGGCAAAGGCGCCCAATGGTCGGTTGTCATCGCGGCTATAGATGTGGAATCGGTTGGAGCCCTGACTGGCCGCCAGCAGGTAGCCGGCGCCCCCGCTTCCGTAGTAAATGCTGATGCCCTTGATGTCCTGGATGATGTCGCCGCCGTTCTCGGTGGTGCTGACAACTCTCGTTCCGGCGGTCGGGTCCCCGGGTTCGGCTCCGTAGCGCCAGATTCCGCCGATGTCCTCCTGCGCAATATACAGCCGCTTCATCTCGTCATCGGCCACCAGGCCCTCGGTGTGGGCAGGACCGCTCACCGTCCAGCTGCGCACGAGCCGGCCGGTGACTGATCCCGAGGAGCCATCAAGTTCCCACTGCTCCACCTTGCCGACATCCGTGACATAGGCGAAGTATTTGCCGGTGTCCGGTGAGTGGTAGAAGGAGAACCCGCGGGGCGTCGCAATGCTGGCGGTGGGCAAGAAGCTGCCGGCCTTGGTCAGCGAGCCGTCCGAATCGTTGACTTTGTAAAAATCAAGGCTCCGTTCCCGGTTCGAGACACCCACCAGGCCTACGCGGCTGCCGCCGAGAGGGAAGTTGTAGCGAACATCAACGTTGTTCATCCGCCCGTCGGGGTAGTAGAACAGCTGCCGTCCGGACAGGTCGTAGACGACGAGACCGTGCCCGTCCCTGCTCTTGTCCGTGCCGATGATGGTGCTCTTCGAGGGGTCGGTGGGATGGATCCAGATGGCCGGATCGTCCGCGGCGTCCGGCGTTCCGGGTATCGGGGCCGTTTCGACCGTTGCAGGCACCTGGACTACAGCCGCACTCGCGACGGGAGCGGTGAGCCCCACAATCAGCCCGGCCGCCGCCAGCCCCGCAACAGACTTCGACGTGAGCATCAACCTTAGGAGTAGCCAAAGCCAGCCGCCGAACGTCCGGCCGCGGCGACGGCGCTTTGGGGAATACTGTTGCTTTGTATTTGTCTTGAGCGGATTCATCGCGTTCCGATTTCTAGAAATCTCAGACTGAGTCAGGTGCGCTGGGAACTTGCCGGGCGGGAAGCACAGCGACCATTGCTGCGCTGATGAACGGGCCTCTAGGTCTGTTGGCAGTGTCATACGCCGCCCTAACTAACGACTGGCGCGTGGCGCGGCGATAATTCGAATGCTAGTACCCGGGCAAGCCAAGGGTAAGGCCCTCACTTGATTTAGGGGGCATGGCAAAGCGCACAATACGGGTATTAGGGCAAACGAGTGTGTGGGAGGGGGCTTGCCTGCAAACAGGAAAGCCCCCGGAATCTCGGGGGATTCCGGGGGCTTAACCTGTAGCGGTGGGGAGGCTCGATCTCCCGACCTCACGATTATGAGTCGTGCGCTCTAACCAACTGAGCTACACCGCCACGAATGAGAAAAACCTGCGCCAAGCCGGTCAAAACCGCCTTGACACAGGCCCTCATCCAGAGCCCCCCACCGGAATCGATCCGGTGACCTCGTTCTTACCAAGAACGCGCTCTACCACTGAGCTAGGGGGGCAACGAGTAAATACTCTACCGGAAGATTTCACCACCAACAAATCGGCCTCCGGGGCGGTTCGGGGGCGGTGCAACACTTGCATATCGGCCTGCAATTTCCGCCATTTTCCGCGCCAGTGCTGGGATCTACGGGCGTGCGGGAAACCGCCGGGACCAGGGCTGCGGCAGGCTATGGCGCAGTTCGATGGCCCGATGTGTCCAGTCCCACATCCGGCCTAACCCGTTAAACGCCGATGGGCCGGCTCGAAAGCCGGCCCATCGGGGGAAATCGGTCAGTTAGAAGCTGACGGGTTTACCACTTGCCCTTGCGGTTGAAGTCGCGCTGGCCGCCCTCGTTGCCGTGGCGGGGCTTGCGGGAGCCGTCGCCGTGGCCGCCGAAGCGGGAGTCGCTGGCCTGGCCGCGGCTGGAACCGCTGTCGGCACTAAAGCTGCGCTCCGAACGCTCGCTGTACGAACGGCCGCCGCGGTCCGCGGAGCCGCGCTCGCCGTCGTTCTTCCGGAACTCCTTTTTGAAACCGCCGCTGCCCTTGAAGTTGCCGCCCCGGTCACCGCCGCGGTTGCCCTGGTAGGCGCCGCGGTCACCGGAGGGCTTGCGGCCGTTGTCCAGCTCGAGGTGGATCAGCTCGCCACCGATCCGAGTGCGGGACAGTGCACGCAGCTGCTCGGGGCTGAGGTCCGCCGGGAGCTCCACCAGGGAGTGGTCCGAGCGGATGTCGATCCCGCCGATCTGCGCCGAGGAGATGCCGCCTTCGTTGGCGATAGCGCCCACGATGGAACCGGGCATGACGCGCTGGCGGCGTCCCACGGCGATCCGGTAGGTGGCATTGCCTTCGGTCAGTGTGCGGGTAGGCCCGCGGGAGCCGAAGCCGTCCTTGGAGCGCTCGCGCTTCTGGAACTCGGGGGCTGCGGGCAGTTCCTTGACCAGGAGCGGCTGGCCGCCCTGTGCCATGACGGCGAGGGCTGCAGCGATCTCCGCGGCGGGAACGTTGTGCTCTTCCTCGTAGGAAGCGATGAGATCACGGAATGCGGCGACGTCCTCGGAGGCGAGGGTCTCCGTGATGCGCTCGGCGAACTTGCCCAGGCGCAGCGTGTTCACAGTCTCGGCGGTCGGCAGGTGCATCTGCTCCACCGGCTGGCGGGTGGCCTTCTCGATGGAACGCAGCAGGTACTTCTCGCGCGGGGTCATGAACAGGATGGCGTCACCGGAACGGCCTGCACGGCCGGTGCGGCCGATGCGGTGGACGTAGGACTCCGTGTCGTGCGGGATGTCGTAGTTGATCACGTGGCTGATGCGTTCCACGTCAAGGCCACGGGCGGCGACGTCGGTGGCCACAAGGATGTCGATGCGGCCTTCCTTCAGCGCGTCCACAGTGCGTTCACGCTGCTGCTGGGGAATGTCACCGTTGATCGCTGCAGCCTGGAAACCGCGGGACTTCAGCTTGTCAGCCAGGTCCTCGGTGGCCATCTTGGTGCGCACAAAGGCGATAACGCCGTCGAACTCTTCCACCTCGAGGATGCGGGTCATCGCGTCCAGCTTGTGCGGGCCCATGACCTGCAGGTACCGCTGGCGGGTGTTGGCGCCGGTGGTGGTCTTGGACTTCACCGAGATCTCGGCCGGGTTGTTCAGGTACTGCTTGGACATCCGGCGGATCTGGCTGGGCATGGTGGCGGAGAACAGCGCGACCTGGCGGTCCGAGGGGGTCTGCTGGAAGATCTGCTCCACGTCTTCGGCGAAGCCCATGCGCAGCATCTCGTCAGCTTCGTCCAGCACCAGGTACTGGAGCTCGGACAGATCGAGAGAGCCCTTGGAAATGTGGTCGATCACGCGGCCGGGGGTACCAACAACCACCTGGGCGCCACGGCGCAGGCCGGCCAGCTGGGGGCCGTAGGCGGAGCCGCCGTACACGGGCAGCACGGTGAAGTCGTCAATGTGCTTGGCGTAGGAGGTGAAGGCCTCGGCCACCTGGAGCGCGAGCTCACGGGTGGGGGCCAGCACCAGGGCCTGCGTCTTGCGGGACGGGCCGTTGAGGTCGTGGAGCTCGGCCAGGCGGGACAGTGCCGGTACTGCGAATGCTGCAGTCTTACCGGTGCCGGTCTGGGCGAGGCCAACCACGTCGCGGCCTTCGAGCAGCAGCGGGATGGTGGCTGCCTGGATGGGTGAAGGCTTCTCGTAGCCGACATCCTGCAGGGCAGCCAGGACGCGGCCATCGATGCCGAGATCGGCGAAGCGTACGCCGTCCTCTTCGGATTCCTCGGCCTTGGCGGCGGGAGCCTCGGCTGCCGGAGTTTCAACTGCCGGTGCGGAAGTCTCGACTGCGGGCTCAGCAGGCTCTGCTGCGGGGATAGCGGCCTCGGTGAATTCGACGGCTGCGGTCTCGACGCTGGTGTTCCGGGCGTCGATGGTTTCGTTTTGATTTTCGGGCATAGGGAAATATTCCTCATCCATAGGGGGCCAGGCGGCACTACCCGAGGTGAGCGGAGCCGCAGTACGTGTGCCGTGGATGCCGGGCAAACGTTGACCGGCCGGTCACAGAAGTCCGGCGCTTTCGCAATCCCGTGGCAGGACTTCGCGCTGCATCTCTTGGCTGCTATCCCAGCAGTCTGTACAGCGTTTTCTTTAGCCGGCTCTCCCTATGAAAATGCCCGCATCACAGTTGCGGGCCCCAACACTTGCCAGTCCTGCCTCAAAAATTGGGCAGGAATAAGGGATTTCCGGAGTGGGGGATGTTTCAAGTGTAAGGTACGCAGGTGCCGCAGCGGAAATTGAGTGTACGACGGCGGGCGGTGAGCTTGCGCACATGCCTCACCGTCCGGCCGCTGCGGCCGGCGACTACCGCGCCAGCTGCCGCTCCAGCGCCTCGAACTTCTTCCTGAACTCCGGCTGCTGAAGCCGGATCTCGCCGTCGGCGTCAGCATCCTTCAACGCCTCCATGGCCTCAAGGTCCGGCTCGCTGAACCACTTGCCCACCGTCACCCCGTGCTTCGGGACGTACAGCTTGTGGATGTGGTCGCCGGCCCGGATGGTGCCTACGCGCAGCACCCGGAGGTAGGCGCCCACCCGGCCCTCGCCGGTGAACCGCTTGAGGAACTGGGGCTCCCCCATCCGCCGCTGGAACGTGGCGCAGGGGGTGCGGGGCGAAGTGACCTCGACCTCCACGTCCAGGCCGATCTTCCAGCGTTCCCCGATCACGGCGTTGGTGGGGTCAATTCCGGCCACCCGGAGGTTCTCGCCGAAGATTCCGGGGGGGAGCTCGCGCTGCAGCTCCGCGGCCCAGTAGTCGGCGTCGGCCTGGGAGTAGGCGTAAATGGCCTGGTCCGGTCCGCCGTGATGGACGCGGTTGGCCTGGATGTCGCCCTGGAGGCCCAGCTTGTGCACCTTCACCGGCCCGTCCACCGCACGCTTGTCGATGGCCGTGACTCCCACGTTCGAAGAGTCCGGGACAAGCTGGTGGACACGGCAGACGGCAAGGACTGAGGCGGTTTCCATGGCACCAGTGTAGGGATCCCTTAGCCTTCCGCGGCGGCCGCCGCCACCGTGGGGAGTTCTTGCGGGCTATCTGCTCGCAGCCGGGGCCGGCAGGGATTACGCTGATTCGAGGATTGCAATTGGGGGTGCAGCGCTGTGCCCAATTCACGTGGACTACTGAGGGGGACGCCATGGACCCGAACAAAGATCCGGAGCGCGAGCCGCAACGCGACGCCGGCAAGGGCGCGGGCGGCAGCGATGCCGGAGCCAGCCCGGGCAAAGCGGCAGGCCAGCCGAGCGATGCTCCCGGCGGGGACGGGGCGCCCAAACCTCCCCCCTGGCAGGTTCCCAAGCCTGAACTGCGTCCCGACCTCCTGAACCAGCCAGTCACCCCGGTGGATCCGTTCGCCCGGGACCGCGAGAAGCAGCTCAACGAGGCCGCCGCACGGAAGAAGCGCTCCCAGCGGCGTACCGTGGTGGTGGGACTGGGCGTCACGGCACTGCTCGCCGGAACCATCACCGCCGTCGTGGCAAGCAACCAGGACGACCCCGAATACGCGCAGGTCTGCTTCAACGATGAAACCGGCGAGCGCGTTGACGACAACAATTGCAACAGCTCCGCAGGGAGGGGCGGCGGGATCTACGCCTGGTACTTCTTCTCCCGCGGCGCCTATGTCCCGCCCTTGGGGCAGAACCGCTCCACTGCCCCCAGCTACACCAGGACGGTGCCCAGTGGCGCGAAGGCGTCCACGGGGTACAGCACCCAGGGCGGCACTGTGAGCCGGGGCGGATTCGGCACTACCGCGAAGAGCGGTACCAGTGGCGGCGGCGGCAAAGTCTCGGGGGGTTAGGCGTGAAGCGGTTGTTAAGCGAGCCCAGGCCCGGATGGAAGCAGAAGATCGAGGAACAGGGCCTGGTGTTCTCCACCACCACCATGGACGACGGGCGGAAGATCGAATACTGGAACGAGTCCTCGTACTACGAATTCACCACTGACGAGGTGGAAACCCTTGAGGTAGCCGCCGAGGACATGCACAAAATGTGCCTGGAGGCAGCGCGGTTCCTGGCCACCGGGGCCATGGGGGACATTGGCATCGGTCCCCAGGCCCTGGAACTGGCTGCGGCCTCCCTGCAGGCGGCTGACGTGGACGTCTACGGCCGGTTCGACTTCATCTACGACGGTCAGGGCGGCCCGGCCAAAATGCTGGAGTACAACGCCGACACTCCCACCGGACTGATTGAGGCCGCCGTCGCCCAATGGTTCTGGCTGCAGGACGTCTTCCCTGGGAAGGACCAGTGGAACGGCATCCACGAAGCCCTGATCCGGCAGTGGAAAAAGTTCCAGTTCCGCACCGGCATGAGCACCCTGCACGTTGCGCACTCGGAAGTTGAGGAGTCCGGCGAGGACTGGATGACCGCCGCCTACATGCGGGACGTCGCCAGCCAGGCCGGCTGGACCACCATCGGCATCAACATGTCCGATATCGGCTGGGACCCCAACCTGAACCGCTTTGTGGACCTGGACAACTTCATGATCAGCACCATCTTCAAGCTGTACCCGTGGGAGCTGATGATGAAGGAACCGTTCGGCCACCGCCTGCTCGAACGCGCCCACAACCCACGCTGGGTGGAGCCTGCCTGGAAGATGCTGCTCTCCAACAAAGCACTCCTGGCCGCCCTGTGGCACCTCTATCCGGAGCATCCCAACCTGCTCCCCGCATACCTGAACGAGCCCGGCCCCTTGAAGGAGTGGGTGGCCAAGCCCCTGCACGGCCGCGAAGGCGACAACATCCGGATCCACGCCCAGGGCATCAACCTTGAGCAGCCCGGCGGCTACGGCCGTGAAGGCTGGTGCTACCAGCAGTACCATCCGCTGCCGGACTTCGACGGCAACCATCCCGTCCTTGGCCTGTGGGTGGTCGACGGCGAATCCGTGGGCTGCGGCATCCGCGAATCGGACGGCCCGGTCACGGACTACTTCTGCAGGTTCGTGCCCAACACCATTGACGCCCCGGCCCCGCTCTCGGCCGCGGCCAATTCCAGCAAGGCAGGTATCGCCCTATGAGCCCCCTGACATTTCCGGCCCCGGTGGCAGCATGAGCACAGAGATCACGACGGCGGGAGGCCCGGGCGGAGCGTCCGGCGCCGGCGTCCCGGCCAAGGGACTCCGGGCCGGCATCCTGGACCTCGGCGACTCCGTCATGCTGGGCCTGGCCTCCACCGCGCCGGTGTATTCGCTGGCCGCAACCCTGGGACTGATCGTGGCAGTGAACGGGGACTACACTCCCCTGATCCTGCTTATCGGTTTTATCCCGGTCCTGTTCATCGCCTACGCCTTCCGGGAACTGAACAGCGCCATCCCGGACTGCGGCACCACCTTCACCTGGTCCCGACGCGCCTTCGGACCGTGGGCAGGCTGGCTGGGCGGCTGGGGTGTCGCGCTCGCAGGCATCATCGTCCTGGCCAACCTCGCGCAGGTGGCGGGCCAGTACCTGTGGCTGCTGGTGGGTGACGGCTCGCTGGCCGAAAACAAAGTATTGGTGACCGCCACGGGCGTGCTGTTCATCGCCGTGATGACGCTGGTCAATTACCGCGGCATCCGCCTGGGCGAGCACGTGCAGCGTGTCCTGACGTATGTGCAGTACATATCGCTGGGCATTTTCGCAGTGGCCATCGTGGTGGGAATCATCAGGGGTTCAGCCAGTGGCGAGACCACCATCCAGCCCTTCGATTTTGAGTGGTTCAACCCCGCCGGTGCTTTCGCGGACCCGGGCGCCGTGGTGCACGGCGCCCTGTTGGCCCTGTTTATCTATTGGGGCTGGGACACCTGCCTGGCTGTGAACGAGGAAACCGAGAACCCCTCCACCACTCCGGGCCGCGGGGCCGTGATCTCCGCGTTCGTCCTGGTGGCAATCTACGTGTCCGTTGCGCTCCTGGTGATGATGTACGCGACGGTGGGCACGGAAGGAATCGGGCTCGGCAACGAGGCGAACCAGGACGATGTCTTCCTGGCCATGAAGGACGTGGTGCTGGGGCCGTGGGGCTGGCTGATCGTCGTCGCGGTGCTGGCTTCCGTCTTGTCCTCCACCCAGACCACCATCCTGCCCACCGCCCGAGGCACTTTGTCCATGGGCGTCCACGGCGCCCTGCCCGCCAAGTTCGGCGAGGTGCACCCAAAGAACCAGACACCCGGCTTCTCCACCCAGGTGATGGGCGGCGCGGCCATTGCCTACTACGTGGCCATGAGCTTCCTCAGCGAAAACCTGCTCTCGGACTCCATCAGCGCCATCAGCCTCTTCATCGCCTTCTACTACGCCTTGACCGGCTTTGCCTGCTTCTGGTTCTTCCGGAATACGCTCCGGCAGTCGGCGCGCAACCTGTGGTTCCGGGGCATCCTGCCGCTCGTGGGTGCGCTGCTGCTGACCGGTGCCTTCTTCGTTTCAGCGGTACAGATGTGGGACCCGGCGTACGGCGATACCCGGATCTTCGGCGTCGGCGGTGCCTTTGTCAGCGGCGTGGTGCTCCTGGCCCTGGGTGTGGTCCTCGCTGTCGTCTGCCGGTTCCTGCCCGCCACCCAGAGCTACTTTGTGGGGAAACCGTGACACCTGACCCGTCTGACGTCCTTGCCCTTGACTCGCTGCTGACGGCGGACGAACTGGCCCTCCGGCAGAAGGTCCGGGACTTTACGGACCAGCGCATCAGGCCGGACATCGCCCGCTGGTATGAGGACGCCGTCTTTCCCCTCGAGCTCGCACCGGAACTGGGTGAGCTCGGGGTCCTGGGGATGCATCTGAAGGGCTACGGCTGCCCCGGCCGGACCGCCGTCGAATACGGCCTGGCGGCGATGGAACTGGAAGCCGGGGACTCCGGAATCCGCACGTTCGTCTCGGTGCAGGGTTCGTTGGCCATGACCGCCATCCACACGTGGGGCTCGGAGGACCAGAAGCAGGAGTGGCTCCCCCGGATGGCCGCCGGGGAAGTCATCGGCTGCTTTGCGCTGACCGAACCTACCGCCGGTTCCGATCCCTCCTCGATGACCACGTATGCCCGACGCGTCGGGTCCGGTGACGACGCCGGCTGGGTGCTGAACGGGGCCAAGCGCTGGATCGGGCTCGCTTCGGTGGCCGGGGTCATGGTGGTGTGGGCCATGACGGACGACGGCGTGCACGGCTTCCTCGTGCCGGCCGGAACGCCTGGCGTGGCTGCCACGCCGATCGCGCAGAAGCTGTCCATGCGTGCGTCCATCCAGTGTGATGTGGTGTTCGACGACGTCCGGCTGGGTCCGGAGGCCCTGCTCCCGGCGGCGCGCGGCCTGCGCGGGCCGTTCACTTGCCTGAACGAAGCGCGGTACGGCATCGCCTGGGGCGCCATGGGCGCTGCCCGCGATTCCTACCAGGCGGCACTGGCGTATTCTCAGGAGCGGCTCCAGTTCGGCAAGCCGCTGGCCGGCTACCAGCTGACCCAGGAAAAGCTGGTGAACATGCTGGTGGAGATCCAGAAGGGCACGCTGCTGGCGCTGCACCTGGGCCGGCTCAAAGACGCCGGGACGCTGCGGCCGGAGCAGATCTCGCTGGGCAAGCTGAACAACGTCCGCGAAGCCATCCGCATTGCCCGCGAGGCCCGGTCCATCCTGGGCGGCAACGGGATCACGCTGGACTACCCGCCGCTGCGGCACGCGGCCAACCTGGAGTCGGTGCGCACCTATGAGGGCACCGACGAGGTGCACACCCTGATCCTCGGCCAGCACATCACCGGCTTGGGCGCCTTCCGCTGACCCATGCATCCCAACTAGGTAGCGCTAAGTGTCGTTGTGGAGCGCCAAAACGACACTTAGCGCTACTCAGTTGGGTGCGGGGTTTATGCCTGACCCTGCAGGAAGCGGCGGACCTCGGCATTGAAGGCGTCGGGTGCTTCGGCGAACACCAGATGTCCGGCGCCGGGAATCACCGTCAGCTCTGCCCCGGGTATCTGCCGGTGGAGCTCATGCGCCACCGGCAGCGGTGAGCGCTGGTCTTCCTCGCCGTAGATCAGGAGGGTGGGAACAGTAATCGTGGGCAGGAGGTGGCGGTAGTCCGCACGTCCGCTCGCGCTGAGCAGTGCCCGCAGGCTTGCCGGGCGGACATCGAGCATGATGGCGGCAATCTCGGCGACTACAGCGGGGTTGGCGGCGGGCGTGAACAGGGTGGGCAGCCACTCGTGCACGAACTTTCCCGGCGGCTCCCCGATTTCCGCTTCCACCATGGCAATCCGGCGGTCCACTTCCTCCGGCGGCAGCGACCCTGCCCAGCCTGCATAGGCCGATACCAGCAGCAATGACGCAGGGACGTCCGGGTACCCCTTGTATAACTCAAGCGCCACCATGGAGCCCCAGGACAGGCCCAGGATATGTGGCTTTCCCTTGCCGCGGACGGCCTGCTCCACGAAGCCGGCGGCGAGCAGGCCCAGCTCCGGGGCCGAGAGGTCCGGTGCAGGATCATCGGACTGGCCGCATCCGGGAGCGTCCCAGGCGATCACGGTGAAGTCCCGGGAGAGGCCCTCCAGTTGCTGACGCCAAATCCTGCTGTCATCGCCTGCACCATGGAAGAGGACCAGCGGCGGCCCGCTGCCCACCTGCTGGTAAGCAATCCTGAGTCCGGCTACCTCAACGGCGTCCATATCCGCGATTGTAGGACTGCGAAGGCCTGTTGCCTACGAGCAGGCGTCAGGCCGAGAAGCCGCCGTCGGACTTGATGAGCTGGCCGGAGACCCAGCGGCCGGCCGGTGAGAGCAGGAATGCGACTGTGCCGGCCACGTCCGCGGCGGTGCCCAGCCGGCCGGTGGGCTGCTGCGCCGTCAGTGCTGAGCGGACCTTGTCGTCCATCCAGCCTGTGTCCACGGGCCCGGGGTTCAGGACGTTGGCGGAGATACCCATCGGCCCCAGCTCCCGCGCCGCGGCAATCACGATCCTGTCCAGGGCCCCCTTCGACGCGCCGTAGGGAAGGTTGAACGCTGTGTGGTCACTGGTCAGGGCCACGATCGCGCCGCCGTCGTCCGTCACGTGCCGGGCGAAGGCGGCAATCAGCTGCCAGCTGGCACGCGTATTAACGGCAAAGTGTCGCTCGAAGGATTCCAGGCTGGTATCCAGGATTCCCGAATCAACGGACTCGGTGTGGCTGAGCACCAGTCCCTGCAGCGGCCCTGCCAGCCGGACGGCTTCGGCGAGCAACTGCTCTGCGGCGGCCGGGTCCTCCAGGTCCGCCGGCAGGGTATGCACCTGGGCGCCGATCGCCTCCAGCTCGGCGGTCAGGCGCACGACGTCGTCCGGCCCGCTCCCCCACGGCATCCGGGCATCGTAGTCCTGCCAGTAGGCCAGGACCAGGTCCCAGCCTTCGGCCGCCAGTTGCCGGGCGATTCCCGCACCGATGCCGGCAAGGCGGCCGGCACCCGTGATCAAGGCAGTGTTGCGGGCAGCGCCCGGCACAAGGGGTTCCATGGCACCAGCCTAATGGCGCGGCGTTAAGCCACGGCGACCGGCTCTTCCCGCGGGGCGGCGTGCCTGCGGATGGTGGCGCTGATGACCGCGGCGATGGTGCACATGGCCGCCGCGCCGAACCAGGCGTAGGTGTACTGTCCGGTGGAGTCGCGGATGGCGCCGGCGGCCAGGGCCGCGGCGGCGGCCCCGAGCTGGTGCGCGGCGAACACCCAGCCGAACACCACGCTGCCGTCCGCGCCGAAGGTTTCGCGGCAGATGGCGGCGGTCGGCGGCACGGTGGCCACCCAGTCCAGGCCGTAGATCACCACGAAGACGATCATGCTGGGCTGCACCTCGGCGCTCAGGAGGAGGGGCAGCACCAGCAGGCCGATGCCCCGGAACTGGTAGTAGACAGCCAACAGGATGCGGGGGTTGAACCGGTCGGTCAGCCAGCCCGAGGCGATGGTGCCCACAATATCGAAGATCCCGACGACGGCGAGCAGCCCCGCGGCGGTGGTTTCGGGCATCCCGTGGTCGTGGGCGGAGGGGATGAAGTGGGTGCCGATCAGCCCGTTGGTGGTGGCGCCGCAGATCGCGAAGCCCGCCACCAGGGCCCAGAAGGTGCGGACCTTGCTGGCCCGCTTCAGCACCTGCAGGGCGCGTACAGCGGCGTTGGCGCGGGGACCACTGTCCACGGACGGTGCCCGGAGGGTTCCTGCATTGGGCTGTTCCGCACCGTATGGCAGCGCACCGGCGTCGGCCGGCGAGTTCTTGAGGAACTTCAGCACCAGCGGCACCACCGCCAGGGCACCTGCCGCGATGAGTAGCGACGCCTGCCGCCAACCCGGATCCTGGGCGAGCACGGCGATGAACGGGAGGAAGACCAGCTGGCCGGCGGCGCTTCCTGCGGTGAGGATGCCGATCACGAGCCCACGGTTTTTGACGAACCAGGTATTGGCGATGGTGGCAGCGAACACCAGCGCCATGGACCCGGTGCCCAGCCCGATCAGCAGGCCCCACGTCAGCAGGATCTGCCATGACTGGTTCACCAGCACCGTGAGCGCACTGCCGGCACCGATCAGCACCAGCGCCGTTGCCGTCACCGCCCGGATGCCAAAGCGCTCCATCAGCGCCGCGGCGAACGGCGCCGTCAGCCCGAACAGGACCAGGTTGATGCTGACGGCCCCGGACAACACCGTGGTGGACCAGCCGAACTCCTGCTGCAGGGGCACCATCAGCACGCCCGGAGCAGCCCGGAAACCGGCAGCTCCCACCAGCGCGAGGAACGCGACGGCGGCAACGATCCAGGCCGGGTGCAGGCGCCGCCGCCGCGGCGGATTGTCCTGCGGGCGGACGACGGCGGATGCGGCATTGGCGCTTCCGTCGCCAGGGAGCAGGCTGGCGGCCGGTGCTGTGGTGCTTCCGTGGGTGGGCTTGTCGTCGCTCACGCGGCTGTTCCCTTCGGCGATGCGGCGGTGGCGAGCTCCACCGGCGATGGTGTCCTGGTCTGGCTGTGCCAGCTGGTGTTGGCCGCGGTCAGGCGGTCACCGCAGTGGGTGCAGGTGTCGGCGGAGCTGGTGCGCTGCCCGCAGCCCGAATGGATGACGTACATGTGCGCCTGCTCGGACGGTGCGGGCAAGTGTTTCTCCGACCAGATGGTGACAGCGTTCAGCACCGGGAGGGCGTCTTCACCCTTCTCAGTCAGGACATACTCGCCCCTGGTGCGGCCGCCGTCGTCGTACGCCCTTTTGGTCAGCAGCCCCGACTCCACGAGGCCGGCCAGGCGTTTGGTGAGCACGGAGTCGGCCACCTCCAGCCGGGATTTCATCGCGTCGAAGCGCCCGTTTCCGAAGAACACTTCCCGGAGGACCAGGATGGTCCAGGGATCGCCCAGGATATCCAGGCCACGGGCCATGCTGCAGTTGCGCCGGGACCAGTCAGATCGGAGTGCCATATGGGGACCCTAGCTGACTTTCTTGAAGAAAGCCAGCACGAGCGCCCTTAAGGGATGGACGAGAACGCCTGCTCGAGGTCCGCCACCAGGTCCTCCACGTCCTCTATGCCGCACGACAGCCGGAGGAGGTTCACCGGGACAGCGAGCTCGGTGCCCTTGACAGACGCGTGCGTCATTTCTGACGGGTAGTTCATCAGCGATTCGATTCCGCCCAGGGACTCGGCCAGGGTGAACACCGAGGTTGATTCGGCCACCTTCCGGGCAGCCGCCTCGCCGCCCTTGAACTGCACGGACACCATGCCGCCGAAGCTGCGCATTTGCTTCTTCGCGAGCTCGTGGCCGGGGTGGGACGGCAGCCCCGGGTACAGGACAGCCTCCACTTCGGGGCGCTCCAGCAGCCATTCGGCAACCGCCTGGCCGTTGAGGCTGTGCCGGTCCATCCGCACACCCAGGGTCTTCAGGCCGCGGGTGGTGAGGAAGGCATCCATCGGACCTGAAACGGCGCCCACGGCGAACTGGACAAAGCCGATCTTCTCGGCCAGTTCGGCGTCCTTGACCACCACGGCGCCACCCACCACGTCCGAATGCCCGCCAATGTATTTGGTGGTGGAGTGGACCACCACGTCGGCACCCAGGGCGAGCGGAGTCTGCAGGTAGGGCGACGCGAAGGTGTTGTCCACGACCAGGAGGGCCCCGGCGTCGTGCGCTATCTCTGCGAGCGCGGCGATGTCTGTGATCTTCATCAGCGGGTTGGACGGCGTCTCCACCCACACAAAGCGGGTCTTGTTGGCGGCGACGGCCTGGCGGACGGCGTCGAGGTTGGCCATGTCCACCGGGGTGTTGCCGATCCCCCATCCGCCCAGCACGCGGCTGATGAGCCGGTAGGTCCCGCCGTAGGCGTCGTTGCCGAGCACGATGTGGTCGCCGGGCCGGGTCAGGGCGCGGATGAGCGAGTCCTCAGCCGCCAGTCCGGAACTGAAGCTGTAGGCGTGCGTGCCGCCCTCCAAAGCGGCGAGCTGTTCCTGCAGCGCGTCCCGGGTGGGGTTGCCGCCGCGGCCGTACTCGTAGCCGTCGCGGAGCCCGCCGATTCCGTCCTGGGCATAGGTGGAGCTGAAGTGCAGCGGCGGAACCACGGCACCGGTGCGCGGCTCGAAGGGCTGGCCGGCGTGGACGGCGCGGGTGTTGAAACCTTGGTTTTCCGGGAGGGACATGGTGCTCCTTATCGGGCAGGGAGGTCGGAGGTGCAGGTCAGTTGCTGAGGTAGGCCAGGAGGTCGTGCCGGGTAAGGATGCCCACCGGGGCGCCCACGAACGTGACCATCACCGTATCTACGTCCGAGAGCAGCTCCCTCGCGGCAGAGATGGTCTCCAGGGAACCGATGACGGGCAGCTTGGGGCCCATGTGCTCGGCGATCTTGTCCGTCAGCTTGGCCTCCCCGCGGAACAGCTTGGCCGTGAGGCTGCGCTCATCCACCGCACCGAGTACCTCGCCCATGACCACGGGCGGCTCCTGGGACAGGACCGGGATGTGGCTGACACCGAACTCGTTCATGATGTTGATGACGTCGCGGACGGATTCGTTGGGGTGGATGTGCACCAGGTCCGGCAGTTCGCCGTTCTTGGACTTGATCACCTCACCCACGGAGGTTTCCTCGCCGCCGGAGAGGAAACCGTAGGACCGCATCCACTGGTCGTTGAAGATTTTGGCCAGGTAGCCGCGCCCGGAGTCGGGCAGGATCACGACGACGACGGCACTCTCCGGCAGGTCCCGCGCCGCCTGCAGCGCGGCTACTACAGCCATCCCCGAGGAGCCGCCCACGAGGAGGCCTTCCTCGCGGGCGAGGCGGCGGGTCATGGCAAACGAGTCCGCGTCGGTGACGGCGATGACCTGGTCCGGGACGGACTTGTCGTAGTTCGCCGGCCACATGTCCTCCCCCACGCCTTCCACAAAGTAGGGGCGTCCGGTGCCCCCGGAGTAGACCGAGCCTTCGGGGTCGGCGCCGATGATCCGGACCAGTCCGCCGTCGGTCTCCGGCCTGCCGGCCGAAACCTCCTTGAGGTACCGGCCGGTGCCGGTGATGGTGCCGCCGGTGCCGGCGCCGATCACGCAGTGGGTGACCTTGCCGTCGGTATCGCGCCAGATTTCCGGGCCCGTGGTCTCATAATGGCTGCCCGGCGCTGCCGGATTGGAGAACTGGTCCGGTTTGTATGCGCCAGGCGTTTCGCGCACCAGCCGGTCCGAGACACCGTAGTAGCTCTGCGGGCTGTCCGGCGGAACGGCCGTCGGCGTGACCACCACTTCGGCGCCGTAGGCCTGCAGGACGGCCCGTTTGTCCTCGCCCACCTTGTCCGGCACCACAAAAATGCACTTGTAGCCCTTCTGCTGGGCGACAAGAGCCAAGCCCACCCCCGTGTTGCCGGAGGTGGGTTCGATGATGGTGCCTCCGGGCTTCAGCTTGCCGTCCCGCTCGGCGTCCTCGATCATTTTGGCCGCGATGCGGTCCTTGATGGATCCGCCCGGGTTCACGTATTCCAGTTTGACCAGGACGGTGGCTTTGATGCCGTCCGTCACGTGGTTGAGCTTGATGAGCGGGGTATTGCCGATGAGGTCCAGGACGGACTGGGCGTACTTCATGAGTACAAAGCTACCGCTTTCGCGGGCGCCTGCCCCGTCAGTCAGCTCCCTGCCGAGGAATCCGTCTGCCAGAGGCCCATGATGTTGCCTTCGGTGTCCTTGAAGTAGGCGTAGTAACCCATGCCGGGAACGGCGTCCTTGGCCTGGGCCACCGAACCGCCGGCGGATTCCACCTGCGCCAGGGCGGCGTCCATGTCCTCGACGTCGATGGTGATGATGGGCGTCCTGAGGTTGTCCGTGCGCGGGAACAGGGCACCGTTGATGGCACCGGGCGCGCTTGGCATCCCTGTTTGCTGGTCCGATGGCGTGGTGATGGCGATGGTGTAGTCCATCCCCTGCATGGGGCTCAGGTTCCAACCGAATGCGCTTTGGTAAAAGCCGTTGGCGCGTTCCTTGTCGTCGGCGGGGATCTCGAAATGCACAACTCCAGCCACTGCATGCTCCTTTGAATGCGAAGTGAAGGCGCGGACGCCCCGCGCCACACCTGGGAGTCTAGTCCTTTGCACGCCGTGGATTAAGGGCCCGGCTGGAACCCCGGCGGGCGCATTGTCCGTGTGCCATGGGACGATGGCAGTATGACCATTGCAGAGGCACCCGCGCGGCTTTCCGCCGCCGCGGACGCCTCTCTCCGCTGGTATCCGGGCGGCCCGTATGACCTTGCCCGCACCTTGGGCCCGCTCCTGCGCGGCAATAGTGATCCGTCTTTCAGCGTCCAGGGTGGAGTCATCTGGAATGCCTTCACGACGCCGGACGGGCCCGCCACCGTGCGCCTCAGCCCCGCCGGCAGCGCCGAACTCGAGTTCCGGGTGGACGTCCAGGCGTGGGGTCCGGGAGCAGGCTCAGTGATCGGCTCAGTGCCCCGGCTCATGGGCGCGGAGGATGACTGGAGCGCCTTTGATGAGCCGGCGTTCCACGCCACGCTCCCCCACATGGTCCGGGAGGCGCGGCGGCGGAGCCTGGCCCTCCGGCTTCCCTCCACCGGGCGGATGATCGACCAGCTCGTGCCCATCATCCTTGAACAGAAAGTGACCGTGATCGAGGCCCGCCGGGCCTACCGCTACCTGGTGCACCGCTACGGCTCCCCCGCACCGCAGGCAGGGCTGCTGGCTCCCGGTACCCTGATGCTGCCGCCCACCCCAGCACAGTGGGCACAGATCCCCAGCTGGGAGTGGCACAAGGCGGGGGTGGGACCACAGCGCTCGGCCACCGTGATGCGGGCGCTGCGTTCCGCCGTCGCGCTTGAACGGCTGGCAGCACTGCCGGCGCCGGAGGCGGCAGCAAAGATGCAGACCATCCCGGGCATCGGCATCTGGACGGCGGCCGAGGTGGTGCAGCGGACGCATGGCTGCCCGGACTCCATCTCGGTGGGCGACTACCACCTGGCCGCGTACGTCGGCGCGGCGCTGACGGGCCGGCGGACGGACGACGCCGGCATGCTCCGGCTGCTGGCACCCTGGCAGGGGCACCGGCAGCGGGTGGTGCGGATGATCCAGAGCACAGGCTTCCGGAAACCCACCTTCGGCCCGCGGATGACCATCCAGGACCACCGCCGGCACTGACTCTGTTGCTTGGATTACTGCAACGCGGGGTCACTCCCGACTACTGCAACGCGGGGTCACGCTCCATTACTGCAACGCGGGGTCACGCTCCATTACTGCAACGCGGGGTCACTCGTGGCCTAATAGACCCCGGTTTTTGGGCTAAACCTGACCCCGCGTTGTTTGAGAAGACGGGTTTTGCGAGGATCGGCGTGCTTGTTTCATCCTGGCGATGAGATCCAGGAAGCCGTCGGCGAGGTCGTCCGCGTTTGGCTTGAAATAGGACCAACCGGCGTTGATGAAGAATTCATCGCGGCGATTATCGCGTGACTGCTGCTCCCTCGAACGGTGATGTTCGCCGTCGTACTGCACAGCGATCCGGTACTTCCGATACCCAAGGTCGGCTGCCGGCGACCGCGGATCGTCGGGATCAAGGCGGAGCTGCAGTTCCGGCTCGGGCAGGTGCGCGTCCAGCATCGCAAGCCGAAGGAATGTCTCCGGAAAAGAATCCGACCCCACCCGCATCTCGTCAAGGGCAAGGCGCGCCTTTTCCACTCCCTTCATGTTGGGATGCTGCCGGATCAGCAGGCGCAGCCCTTCTTTGTAAGCAAACGGCTCGTTGCGGAACTCCAGTTCAGGGCGTGGAATCCGGATCAGTTGGTCTCCCATGGCCACGAGATATCGGAGGGGCAGCTCATGGGCCAGGTCCAGCCACGTCCTTGCTGGCCCGGTGACCCTGATTCCATCAATCTCCACCACTTCACCAGGGATCATATGCACCCGGTGAGCGATGATCCCGGCCCGGCGGACACGCGGCAGGCTGTGCGGCTTGCTGAGATGGATGCGCTGGTCGTTGCCCAGCCAGGGAGGAAGCCCCAGCCCGCAGAGGATGGCAGCTGTTTCATGGGACACCCAGGCATCCGGGGTCGCCGTGCAAAGCACACGGGCCCGTTCAGCCAGCTCAAGCTCCCGCCCGGCATGGGCCCGAATCAGCCGCCCTGCCCCAACAAGGTCCTTTGCGCGCAAACGCTTTGGCGCAACGCCAAGGTCGCGTGCCTCGTAGATCGTAAAAGGCAGCTTGGCGAGAGTCTCGGGAAGTGGCCTGGCGGTAACCATGGCACCAAGTGTGCACCCCACAAGCAAGACCTTCTGAAGTTATCCACAGGCATAGGTCCATCCATCCAACGCGGGGTCAGATCTTGCCCAATAAGCCGCGGTTTTTGGGCCAGATCTGACCCCGCGTTGGAGTTAGAGGCCCAGCCTGGCCACGGCTTCCTCGCGCATCTCCACCTTGCGGATCTTCCCGGACACCGTCATCGGAAAACTCTCCCGTACGTCGACGTAGCGGGGAATCTTGTAGTGTGCCAGCTTCCCGCGGCAAAATTCGGCAACGGCGGAAGCGTCCAGCGGTTCAGCACCCGGCTTGAGGATGATGCAGGCCATCAGTTCCTCCCCGTACTTGACGTCCGGCACCCCGATGACCTGCACATCCTGGATGGACGGGTGGGTGTAGAGGAACTCCTCGATTTCGCGCGGATAGATGTTCTCGCCGCCCCGGATCACCATGTCCTTGATCCTGCCCTCCACCACCACGTAGCCGTCGTCGTCCATGCGGGCCAGGTCACCGGTATGGATCCAGCCGTCGGCGTCGATGGCCTCGGCGGTCTTGTCCGGCTGGTTCCAGTACCCCTCCATCACTGCGTAGCCCCGGGTGCACAGTTCGCCGATCTGTCCCCTTTCCAGGACCTCATCCGAACCCGGATCAACGATCTTGCTTTCCAGGTGCGGCATGGTCCGGCCCACGGTTTCCGTCCGGTGCTGCAGGGTGTCCCCGTCGCGGGTCATGGTGGACACGGGCGAGGTCTCCGTCATCCCGTAGCAGATGGCCACGTCGCGCATGTTCATCTCGGAGATCACCCTGTTCATCACCTCGATGGGGCACAGCGAACCGGCCATCACGCCAGTGCGGAGGGTGGAGAGGTCGTAGGAGGCGAAGTCCGGCAGCGCCAGTTCTGCGATGAACATGGTGGGCACCCCATACAACGACGTTCCGCCGAAGTCCTGCACGGCTTCCAGCGCAGCGGCCGGGTTGAAGCCCCTGCCCGGGATGATGGTGGCAGCACCGTGGCTCAGGGCGTTCAGGTTGCCGATCACCATGCCGAAGCAGTGGTAGAACGGCACCGGAATCACCACCCGGTCGTGCTCCGTGTAGCCCAGCAGCTCCCCGATCGAGTAGCCGTTGTTCAGGATGTTGTGGTGGGTCAGCGTGGCGCCCTTGGGAAAGCCGGTAGTCCCCGAGGTGTACTGGAGGTTGATGGGGTCGTGCGGGCTCAATTCCGCCATGCGCGTCTTCAGCGCGGCATGTCCGACAGCGTCCGCCCGCCGAAGCAGCTCGGCGTACGTCAGTTCCGCGTCATTGAGCGGGACGGCGCCGTCGAACCATTCGCCGCCGGTCCCGTCCCCGCTGGACCCTTTCCCGCCGGCCCCTTCCCCACCGGGTGGGGGCAGGAACACAAGTTCGCGAAGATCCGGGCACTCCGCGAGCGCATGGCGGGCCATCCCTACATAATCGCTGTTCCGGTCCGAGGGCGCGGCGACCAGCATCCGCATCCCGTTCTGCTTGACCACGAACTCCAGCTCGTGGCTGCGGTAGGCGGGATTGACGTTCACCAGGATGGCACCCACCTTGGCCGTTGCGTACTGGAGCAGCGTCCACTCGGCGCAGTTCGGACTCCAGATCCCCACCCGCTCCCCTTTGGCGACGCCCATGGCGAGCAGTGCGCGCGCCAGGCGGTCGACGTCGTCGTTCATTTTGGTGTAGCTCCACCGCCTCGCGTCCGCACCGGGCACCGGAGCGGCCTCGATCAGTGCGTCGTGGAGCGGGAACCTGGCCACCATTTTTTCGAAGTTCCCGCCGATGGTCTCCTCGAGCAACGGGACGTCAGTGTCCCCGGCTGTGTAAGCGCGCATGAGGGCACGCTACCAAGCGGCCCCGGGCAAACAAAGGATTGAGGCGGTGCAACAGTCGGATGGCCCGCGTAAACAGGAGCGGGGCTGCAGCCGGTGGCCGGTATTGTGAAATCCATGAGTTCTCCCATTGACCTGCAGGCAACGTTCATCCCCAACGACGGCGAGTTTTACCGTGTAAAGCTGGCCCTGGAAATCGCCATCGACGAGGTGGTGAACGAACCCGGCTGCATCCGCTATGAGCTGACCGAAGCCACCGAGGACAAGCTGGTCCTGACCGAACAGTGGGCCTCGGAGGAGGATCTGGCCAAGCACTCCAAGGGCATCGCCGTCCAGGACCTGAACGAGTCCCTGAGCGCATTGCTGGCCGAGCCCGTCAAGCTGGAACGCCTGTAGCCCCTTTCACACGAACAACGCGGGGTCACTTTGCGCCCAAAGAACCGAAGTTCTTGGGCGTAAAGTGACCCCGCGTTGCAGTTAAGAAGGGTTTAGAGATCCGGGATCTGGGAGCCGTCCTGGGGTCCCGCCGAGTTGCTGGCCGCGGCTGCTTCTTCGCGCTGGCGTGCCACGTGGGCGTGGACCTCGTCCATGTCCAGGGCCTTGACGGCATCCACAACTTGTTCCAGCTGCTGGGAGTTCAACGCGCCGGGCTGTGAGAACACCAGCACCTTTTCGCGGAAAGCCATCAGCGTGGGGATGGACGAGATGCCTGCCTCGGCGGCCAGCTGCTGCTCGGCCTCTGTGTCCACCTTGGTGAAGAGGACATCCGGGTGCTTCTCGGAAACGGCGGAGTACGTGGGCCCGAACTGCTTGCAGGGGCCGCACCATTCTGCCCAGAAATCCACCAGGACAATGTCGTTGCCTTCGATGGTTGATGCGAACTGTTCGCCAGTGATGTCAACGGTAGCCATGTTTCAACCGTACGCGTGCGTGGCCGGGATGTCTTGGCCAGGGCCGCTTGTTCGCTCCCCGCGTCATCGGGAATAAGAGTGCCCGGCGCATATACAGCTTGCACCCGGGCGCCTATTCTGAGGGTCATCAGCGTTCGGTGCGGTCCACGGGAGGGCTTATGGCTATCGCGATTTCGGCCCGGTCGCTGACCAAGAGTTTCGGCCGCCGCGAGGTGCTGCACGGGATCGACTTCTCGGTGGAAGCCGGCTCGGTGTTCGGCGTGATCGGGCCCAACGGTGCCGGGAAGACCACCACCATGCGCTGCCTCCTGGACATCATCCGCCCCACGGCAGGCGAAGTGCGGGTGCTGGGTGTGGATCCGCGGAAGGGCGGGCCGGAGCTGCGGCGCCGCATCGGCTACCTGCCCGGCGAGCTGTTCCTTGAGGGCCGGGTGACCGGCCGCAAGCTGCTGGCGCATTATGAGGCGGTGAGCGGTCCAGTTCCGGCCGGCCGGATCAACGAACTGGCCGAACGCCTGGGACTGGACCTGGACCGCCATACACGCAAACTTTCCAAGGGCAACAAACAGAAGCTCGGCCTGCTGCAGGCCTTTATGCACCAGCCCGAGCTGCTGGTGCTCGACGAGCCCACCAGCGGCCTGGATCCGCTGGTTCAGCAGGAATTCCATGCGATGGTCCGGGAAGCCCGGCACCGGGGCCAGACTATCTTCCTCAGTTCACACGTGCTGAGCGAGGTCCAGCAGACGGCGGACACGGTGGCCATCCTCCGGGACGGACACATCATCGCCGTGGAATCGGTGAGCGGGCTTCGCGAAGGTGCAGTGCGCCGCGTCCGCATCACCGCTGCCGGAATAACGCCGCACGACGCCGTTGCGCTGCTGGCCGGGGTACCCGGCGTCGGACAGGTGGAGGTGCTGGAGTCCGACGGCACCGTCACGCTGTCGGCCCTGCTGGAAGGCCCCATCCAGCCGTTGGTGCGGATCCTCGGATCCCTGCAGCTGACCGATCTCGTCCTGGAGGAACCCGACCTGGAGGATGCCGTGCTGAAGATGTATTCCGCCCAGCCGGAGGAGGCGCAGTGAGAACACGCCTCCCGCTGTTCCGCCGGGCCTTCTTTGATACGTGGCGGTCCACGCTCGCCTGGGCCGCTGGACTGGCGGCCGCAGCGTTCCTCTACCTGCCCCTGTACCCCTCCATTGGCGGCAGCGCCCAGATGCAGGACATGATCAACGCCCTGCCCGCCGAAATGACCAAAGCCCTGAACTACGACCAGATCGCCACCGGCCCCGGCTATACGCAGGCCACCCTGTTCGGCCTGATCGGCTTCCTGTTGATGACCATCGCCTCCGTGGCTTGGGGAGCGGCGGCCGTCGGCGGGGATGAGGAGTCCGGGCAACTGGAGCTGACGCTCGCCCACGGTGTGCGGCGGGTCCAGGTGGTCTTGGAACGGGCCCTGGCGCTGTTGTTGCGGGTGCTGGTCCTGGCTGGCCTGGTTTTCGTCCTGGTGTCCTTGCTGAACGGCCCCTCCCGGCTGGGGATCGAGCCGGGCAACCTGTTCGGTGCCACCGTCCTGTTCGCCGGGCTGGCACTGCTCAGCGGCACCGCCGCCCTGTGCGTGGGTACCATCACCGGCCGCAGGATCCACGGCATCTTCGCCGGGGCTGCGGTGGGGGTGCTCGGGTACGTGTTCAACGCCGTGGGCCGCCAGAGCCAGGACGTGGAGTGGCTGCTGGACCTGAGCCCGTACCACTGGGCGTACAGCAACTCTCCCGTTGCCAACGGCGCGGACTGGGCTGCGGCCGGGTGGCTGTGGGGCATCGCCGCGGCACTCGTGGTGCTCGCCGCCGTCGCACTCGAACGGCGTGATGTGGGCGCCTAAGGCCGCCGGGCAGTGGCGGCCAGGGACATCTAGGCCCAGGCGTGCGGCGCCGGCGTCCGGCTCCCGGGCAGCGCGCTGGAGGCCCGCCACTCATGGACCCATTCGGGAAGAACCAGGTCTGCGGGGGGCTCGCCAAACTCGCGCAGGATCTCCTCCTGGCTGACGGGCCGACCCTGGTGGACCAGGCGGGTGGCGATGTAGGCGCGGGCGTAAATCTCGCCGTCGGCCACCATACGCTGCTCAAAGTAGATGGCCTTCGCGTCCAGCCCGATGATCCTGGTTTCGATGGTGTAGTGCTGCCACAGTTGCAGGGACTTGCGGAACGAGATGGTTTCCGCGGACACGACCGGGCTCCAGCCCCGCCGCCGCATCCGCATCCAGACGCCGGAACGGACCATCAGGTCAAACCGGCCAAGGTCCATCAGGGACAGGTACATCCCGTTGTTGACGTGCATGGCAATGTCGATGTCCGTGGGCAGCACACGCAGCGGCAGCGACGAATGGTCCCAGACGGTCAGCGGCGGCTGGCGCGACGGGGTGATGAGCAGCAGGAGGGTTCTCAACAGCAAGTGCATTCACTCATGTTACCTGCGGGTAACTTTGGGGTCAGCCAGACATCGAGGCTGTTAAGCCTCCACGTAGGATTTCCTCCATGACGCAACAACGCTACCGGGACCTGGCGGACTGGCCGCTCACCATGACGGCGCTGATCTTCCTGGCAGCGTATGCGTCGCAGGTCATCGGCCGCATTGAGGGCAGCGCGGCCATCTGGCTGGAGGCCATCATGTGGGCCACGTGGGGTATTTTCGCCGTGGACTACGTGGCAAACCTCTGGCTCGCAGCTGACCGGAGCAGCTGGTTCGTCCGGAACCTGCATGAGCTGCTGATCGTGGCCCTGCCATTCTTCCGCCCACTACGCCTGCTGCGGCTGGTGACCCTGTTGTCCGTCCTGCACAGGACGCTGGGCGACACCCTCCGGGGACGCGTGGTTACGTACGTGGCGGGATCGGCAACCATGCTCGTGTTTGTGGGCGCCCTCGCCGTCCTGGACGTGGAGCAGTCTGCGCCGGACGCGAAGATCCTGACGTTCGGTGATGCCCTGTGGTGGGCCATTACCACCATCACCACCGTGGGCTACGGGGATATGTACCCGGTAACGCCTCTCGGCCGGGTGGTGGCAGCAGCCCTCATGATGAGCGGCATCGCCGTTCTCGGTGTGGTGACGGCATCCATTGCGTCCTGGCTGGTCCAGCGGGTGGAGGACACCGCCGAAGCGGTGGCCGAGGCCGAGGAGCCCGTGCGGGCCGAACTGGCGGACCTGGTTGTGGAAATCGCCATGCTCCGCCGGGAGATTGCGGAGCTGAAGGGCCGGCAAAGCCGGTAGCATCCGCGCCCGGAGCAGCAGGTAGTACGCAGGAACGATTTTGAGTGTCAGGGACCGCACTCCCAAGTACCGGTCCAAAATATTCGGGTAATCCCTACTGGTGCCTGCGCCCCGCCGCACTTCCTAGACTCGGGATTCCTAGGACCGAACATGTGCTGGCCTGTTCACCGGGTGGCTTCCGGATGGCAGTGCCTTCTCGCGGAGCTTCCGTATTTTCTGGGTATGCGGACGCCTCCATCATGCGCCGGCGGCGGCCTGGTCTAAGGCTGGGCCGCCGGTGCGTCACACCTCGATCCGTCCTGCCCCGCTTCCTGCACCCGCAGCTGCCCGGCCGGACCGCACCTCGATGGGCTACCCATGAACCAGCCATACTTCTCTACCCCCGACGGTCCGAGCCGTAGTTTCGCCACCGACGTCCCCCGCTCCGACCTGACGGCGGGCCGCCCCACCATCAGCAACAAACTGTGGGCGGGGATGGCCACCGCTGCCGTTGTGGCGGCGGTGGGAGTGGGAGCCCTTGCCGCGCCCGTCACCATCGCTCCGGCAGGTACGACGGCGGCGGCTCCCGTTGCCGAGGCTGTTTCCCAGGAGCAGGGCACGCAGGCCGATGCTGCCGGTTCCGGTTCCGGTTCCGCGGAATCTGTCCAGGCACCGGCAGAAGCACCAGCCGAGGCACCCGCTGCTGCTGCGCCTGCCGCGCCTGCCCCGGAAGCGCCTGCGGAGGCAGCACCGCCGCCGCCCGCCGTCGAGCCCGCACCCGCTCCTGAACCGGCACCGGCACCGGCAGCGGCGCCCGACGGAAACCAGTACACCGTGATTCCCGGCGATACCGTCGGTGCCATTGCAGGGCGGTTCGGGGTGGACATGAACGCCATGCTTGCCGCGAACGGCCTGGGCCAGTACAGCATCATCGTCCCGGGCCAGACACTGGTCCTGACCGGTCCGGCCATTGCCGCACCGGCCCCGGCACCTGCTGCTGTTTCTGCTCCCGCTCCTGCTTCGGCCCCCGCACCGGCACCTGCAGCTGCTCCGGCGCCTGCCCCGGTTGCGGCCGCTCCAGCCGTCCGGACCATTTACGTTGCCGGCGCCGGTGGGCAGTCCATGGTCGATGCCTGCATCGGGCCCATCCACTTCACGCCCAACGACGGCTACTCACTCTTTATCACTGAACATGATTTCTGCGGCGGCTGGGCCCGCTTCTCCGGAATCGGCGTGGGTGAGACGGTGAGCATCCCGGGCTACGGAACGTACACGGTGACGGCTCGCGGGCAGGTACCCAACCCCGGGACCACCAACGATGTCATCAATGTGTTTGGCGGCTTTCCCCGGGCCATCCTGCAGACGTGCATCCCGGGAACCAGCCAGATGCTCCTGATTGCGCTGAACTGAAGATTCCTGCCGCGCACGAGGATTCATAAGCTTGTCCGCAGTTCCTAACCTTCAAGGTGGGGAGCTGCGGACAAGGCCAGGATTTGGCATCAAGAAACGCCACGGAGGGACCTCCGTGGCGTTGGTTGATGAAAATTTCCCGGCTAAGCGTTCATCCGTTTGCGTTCGGAGATGTGCTCCACCAGCTCGCCCACGCGCTGTTCGGAGTAATTGCGGGCGATGTCTCCCTGGCTAAGGATCCCCACCAACTTGTGGTCGGCGATGACAGGAAGCCGGCGGACCTGGTGGCTCTCCATCATGTCGATGGCCTCATCAACGTTCGCATCGGCGTCGATCCAGTAGGGCTTGCCCGAGGCGAGATCGCGGGCCATCATTTCGCGGGGATCGCGCCCGGCGGCCACGCACTTGAGCACGATGTCACGGTCGGTGATCATGCCCCTCAACTTGCCGTCGTCACCGCAGATCGGCAACGATCCGCAGTCAAGGTCCAGCATCATCCGGGCAGCATCTGCGAGGGACTGGCTTTCCTTAATACACTGCGCGTCCGTAGTCATGAATTCACGTACGGCACTCATTTGTCCTCCTTTATCGATTCTTTGATCGACGCAGGGCATCGGGCACTTGCGCCGATGGTGCCAGACTACGCCCGCGCCACTGTCATGTCGACGACGGTTTTGCCGCCTCTGGAGGCAGCTCGGGAACCTGGGGTTATAGGACAAAACGTGTGTATGGGAGGGGCCTGCTTCCCAGCAAAGGCGCGGGAAATGGGCGATGGCTAAGCTTTGCCGATTTCCCTACAACGCGCCATCACCTCATGCCGCTTCTGCCGCATCGCCCCATCAACACCAGATGAAGTACGACGGCGGTGCTGCCGCCGCCTTCTGCATTCGATAGCTCCAGCAGACCCCAAACGTGATGGCGTGTTGCCCGATCTGGTGCAGGAGGTGGTGGCGGGTTGCCGGATGCTGCGCCACCTTGATGGGGGCGGGCTCGCAAACACGAAAAAGCCTCCGGAACCTATGGTTCCGAAGGCTTTTCCTTGGGTGGCAGATGAGGGATTCGAACCCCCGTAGGCGTTGCCAGCTGATTTACAGTCAGCCCCCTTTGGCCGCTCGGGTAATCTGCCAAACTTCAAAAGAAGTACCCGTAGATGCAGTCTGCAGGACGTCCGTTTCCGGGCCGTTCCGCTTACAGTAACCGCGGGCAAGACAACTTTACAGAACTTCCGCCGAAGAATCGAATCGGCGCCGTAAGGCCCGGAATGGCGCGGATTCCGGACCCTGCAGGCGGTCCAGGCAGGCGGTCCCTAAGGCTGCTGTCAGGCCTAGCCCAGAATCCGGCCGGCCAGCTTCGCCTCGAACTTCATGGCCTGCTCCTCGGTGATCTGGTTCAACTGCACCGCCCGGAGCAGGTCCTCGCGGACGCCGTCCATACGGGAGGACGCATCCGCTACCGGGCTGAAAATGATGGACGCCGCCACCGCCGCTGCCGCCACCGAGGTTGCTGCCGTGGCAACGGCCCCGGCTGCCGCTGATGTGGTTCGTGTGACGTAGTGGACAGCTTTGCGGTGCATGGTGTTCCTTTCGTGCAACTCCAACTCCTTCAACTCTGTCGCCGCCTCCTTCGTTCCCCCGGGATGTCCGCTGAGAGGGAACTGTGAAATACGGCTCCCCCTCATCAGCGACATCCGTATTAGGCTGGAATGCAGCGATCCCGGCCCTGTCCGCGGACAAGGCCCCCACCAGCACAAGGAGAGTCATGGCAGGCGAGTCAACGTTCGACGTCGTAAGCAAAGTGGACAAGCAGGAAGTGGCCAACGCGCTCAACCAGGCACAGAAGGAACTGGCCCAGCGCTACGACTTCAAGGGCGTCGGTGCAGAAGTGGACTTCAGCGGAGAGAAGATCCTCATGAAGGCAAACTCCGAAGAGCGCGTCCTGGCGGTACTGGACGTGCTCCAGTCCAAGCTGATCCGCCGCGGTATCTCACTGAAGTCCCTGGATACCGGCGAGCCCTACGCCTCCGGCAAGGAGTTCCGCCTCGAGGCTTCCATCAAGGAAGGCATCGCGCAGGACCTGGCCAAGAAGATCAACAAGCTGATCCGCGACGAAGCCCCCAAATCGGTCAAGTCCCAGATCCAGGGCGACGAACTGCGCGTTACGTCCAAGTCCCGCGACGACCTGCAGGCCACCATGGCACTGCTGAAGGACTTCGACGAGGCTGACCTGCAGTTTGTGAACTTCCGCAGCTAGCACCGCGGGCACAGGTTTTCGACGCAGGAAAATTCCTGCGCCAGGCATAAACGCCGGCGCTACCCCGATTCCGGTAGCGTCGGCGTTTTTGCGCGTCGAGGATGGTTATGCGCGTCGCCGGACAGAACGGACGACGGCGGGACGCTAGCGCAGCGGCGGCCCGGCCATCCGTTCCAGCCGTGAGATCCGGTCGCGCATGGGCGGGTGCGTGGCGAACAGCTTGTTGATGGCGCCGCCGCGGAACGGATTTGCGATCATCAGGTGCGATGCGTTGACCAGCCTCTGATCATGCGGCAGCGGCGCAATGCTGACGCCGCGCTCGATCTTGGCCAGGGCTGAGGCGAGCGCCAGCGGATCGCCGGTGAGCGCGGAACCGTCCTCGTCGGCGTCGTACTCCCTGGTGCGGGAGATGGCCATCTGGATCAGCGACGCCGCGAAGGGCGCCAGCAGGGCCATGGCGATCATGGCCAGGGGGTTCGAGTTCCGCCGGTCGCCGCCGCCGAAGAACTGCAGCATCTGGCCCACCGATGTGATAACGCCCGCGACAGCGGCGGCCACGGACGAGGTGAGGATGTCGCGGTTGTAGACGTGCATGAGTTCGTGCCCCAGGACGCCGCGGAGTTCGCGGGCGTCCAGGAGCTGCAGGATTCCTTCAGTGCAGCAGACCGCCGCGTTCCGCGGGTTCCGGCCGGTGGCGAAGGCGTTCGGATTCATGGTGGGCGAAATGTAGATCCGCGGCATCGGCTGGTTGGCGCGCACGGACAGCTCGCGGACAATCTGGTACAGCTGCGGCGCCTGCGCTTCCGTGACCCGGTAGGCCTGCATGGACCGGATGGCGATCTTGTCGCTGTTCCAGTAGCCGTACGCCGTGGTCCCGACTCCGACCAGCGCCATAATCCAGATAGGAGCCGAACTGCGGGTGCTGGCGCCAATGAGGGCTCCGAGGCCAAGCAGCACCGCCCACAGCACGCCGAAAAGCGCCGCCGTCTTCAGTCCGTTGTAGTGTTTGTGCACGATTCCTCCTCGCTCACCTATGGGAACGGCTTTCTAGGGAGCCGGGTTCCGCGCGTCATATTTTTGGAATCCCGGCTGCAGCCTCGCCGCCAGCCACGCCCCCATAATGCACAGCAGCCCGCCGAACAACAGGACCCACCCCTCGGCCACCATTTTCGTGGCGCCGCCGGCCAGCAGATCGCCGATTCGAGGGCCGCCCGCGACCACCACGATGAACACACCCTGGAGCCTGCCGCGGAGGTGGTCCGGCGCGGCGGCCTGCAGGATGGTGTTGCGGAAGACGCTGCTGATCGAGTCGGCGATTCCAGCCAATGCGCAGCACAGTGCAGCCGGAAGCAGCCAGAAGGTAACCTCCCCGTCCGGGGAGCGGCCGGCGAGCACTGCCACCATGCCAAACGCGGCGATGGATGCACCCCACCCCATTACCGAGAAAACCACCGCGCTCCCCTGCCAGCGGACAGCGCCCAGGGGGCCTGAGAACAGCCCGGCCAGGAACGCTCCCACCGCTGTTGAGGCAAGGAGCATGCCCACGGTTGCTTCGCCGCCGCCGATCATCACAGCGCCGATGGCCGGCATGAGGGCGCGCGGCTGGGCGAGGATCATGGCAACCAGGTCGATCACGAAGGTCATGCGCAGGTTGGGACGGGTGCCCAGGAACCGGAACCCCTCGATGACCGAGCGGATGCCTGGCCTGCCGGGACTTCCCGACGGCGGCAGGGGCGGCAGCCGGTAGACGGCCCACAGCACCAGGGCGAAGCTGGCGAAGTCGATGGTGTAGGTCCAGCCAAATCCCACCCATGCCACCAGCACGCCGGCCAGCAGGGGCCCGGCAGTCAGGGCAAGGCCGAAGGACATCATGCTCAGGGCGTTCGCCGCCGGCAACAGTTCCTGGCGGATCAGCATGGGAAGGATGGCGCTGCGGGCGGGCTGGTTGATGGCCTGCGCGCCGCTTTGCACTGCCACCAGGAGATAGAGGACCCAAACGTTGCCCAGGTGCAGCCAGGACTGCAGGGCGATCAGGCCAGTGGTCAGCCACATGACCGTGCTGGCCAGCAGCGCCACGCGGCGCCGGTCGTGGGAGTCGGCGATGGATCCACCCAGGAGCCCGCCGATCACCAGGGGCACCAGGGCGAAGACGGCCAGCAGTCCCACATAGAAGCTGTCCTGGGTCAGGCGGTAGATCTCCAGGCTCACTGCCACCAGGGTGAGCTGGCTTCCGACGGCGGATACGGCCGACCCGAGCCAGAGCCGGCGGAAGTCGCGGCTCTCCTTGAGCGGCGTGATGTCAGCAAGCAGTTTCCCCACCCTGTAACCCTAATGTCGCAGGGGCCGCTGACTCTCCACACAGGTAAGCCAAGCCTTATTGTGAGAAACTCAGAATAAGTGTTTCAATGGAGCCATGACAGAGCACTTTGACGGCCAGGAGGCATGGGCTGCCGCCCTGCGCGCCCACGGCCGCAGGGTGACCAAACAGCGGCTGGCGGTTCTCGCCGCCGTCGAACGCCATCCCCACTCCCCTGCCGAGAGCATCCTGGCCGCCGCCCGCGCCGAGCTCCCCGAGCTGACAGCCCAGTCCGTTTACGTGGTGCTGGGTGACCTCACGGACCTGCACATGCTGCGCCGCTTCGAGCCGCCGCACTCCCCCGCACTGTATGAAACCCGCGTCGGCGACAACCACCACCACGCCATCTGCATCAGCTGCGGCCGCGTTGAGGACGTGGACTGCGCCGTGGGACACGCGCCCTGCCTCACGCCCCACTGGGATGAACACGCCAAGCCGATGACCATCCAGATCGCCGACGTGATGTACCAGGGCATCTGCCAGGACTGCCAGCAGTCCCAACAACTTCCTTCCAATCGTCCCTCAGAAGAAACACAGAAATAGGAGAACAATGACTGCCATTTCAACAACCCAGTCAGGTGCCCCCGTTACGTCCGACGCGCACTCGAAGTCAGTTGGTGCCGATGGTGCCATCATCCTGACTGACCACTACCTGGTGGAAAAGCTCGCCCAGTTCAACCGCGAGCGGGTGCCGGAGCGCGTAGTGCACGCCAAGGGCGGCGGTGCATTCGGTACGTTCAAGACCACCGAGGACGTGTCCAAGTACACGAAGGCAGCCTTCCTCCAGCCCGGCGCCGAGACCGAAATGCTGATCCGTTTCTCCTCCGTTGCGGGCGAGAACGGCTCCCCGGACACCTGGCGCGATCCCCGCGGTTTCGCCGTGAAGTTCTACACCACTGAGGGCAACTACGACCTCGTGGGCAACAACACCCCGGTGTTCTTCATCCGCGACGGCATCAAGTTCCCGGACTTCATCCACTCCCAGAAGCGCCTTCCCGGCACGCACCTGCGCGACGCCGACATGCAGTGGGACTTCTGGACCCTGTCCCCCGAGTCCGCCCACCAGGTCACCTGGCTGATGGGTGACCGCGGCCTGCCGGCCTCCTGGCGTGAAATGCAGGGCTACGGCTCACACACGTACCAGTGGATCAACGCCGAGGGCGAGCGGTTCTGGGTCAAGTACCACTTCAAGTCCAACCAAGGCGTGAACTCCATGACCGGCGAGCAGGCTGAAGCCCTGGCCGGTTCGGACGCGGACTTCTACATCCGCGACCTGTCCGAGAACATCGAAGCCGGCAACTTCCCGTCCTGGGACCTGCACGTCCAGGTCATGCCGTACGAGGACGCCAAGACCTACCGCTTCAACCCGTTCGACCTGACCAAGGTCTGGCCGCACGCTGACTACCCGCTGATCAAGGTGGGCACCATGGAGCTGAACCGGAACCCGGAGAACTACTTCGCGCAGATCGAACAGGCCACCTTCGCGCCGTCGAACTTCGTGCCGGGCATCGCCGCTTCCCCGGACAAGATGCTGCAGGCCCGCATCTTCTCCTACGCGGACGCACACCGCTACCGCGTGGGCACCAACCACGCCCAGATCCCGGTGAACCAGCCCAAGAACCAGGTCAACAACTACAGCCAGGACGGCGCCGGACGCTACCTGTTCAACGCTCCCTCGGTTCCGGTCTACGCCCCGAACACCTTCGGCGGTCCCGCTGCGCTTGAGCCGCAGAACCCGGCCGGCGGCTGGGAGAACGACGGCGAGCTGACCCTCGCCGCGCACTCCCTACACGCCGAGGACAGCGACTTCGTCCAGGCCGGCGCGCTGTACCGCGAGGTCTACGACGACGCCGCAAAGGCCCGCTTCCTGGACACCATCACCGGTGCCGTGGGCGGCGTCAAGCGCTCCGACATCAAGGAACGCGCCATCCAGTACTGGACCAACGTTGACGCCGAACTCGGCGCCAAGCTGCGCGCCAACCTCGGCGCTGCACCGCTCTCCGAGGCAGAAGCCGCCAACAAGATCGGCTGATCCAGCCCCTCTCTGAGTTGCTGAAAACCACCCCGTCACGGGTTTCCGTGGCGGGGTGGTTTTTTCTTTTTCCACATAGGTATTGTTCGCCATGGCCGCCGGTGGCTGCTGTCCCTAGGATCGACGCATGACAACTTTCCAGGGCATCCCCGCCGGCGCCTTCGAGTTCTACCAGGAGCTGCAGGAGAACAATACCCGCGAGTGGTGGCAGGAGAACAAGGACCGCTACCAGACGCTGGTCCGGGAGCCGTTCCTCGCATTGCTGGCCGAGCTGGAGCCCAGATTTGGTCCCGGCAAAATCTTCAGGCCAAACCGGGACATCAGGTTCTCCCAGGACAAGTCGCCCTACAAAACCGCCCAAGGCGCCTTTGCGTCCGTCCAGGAAGGAGTGGGCTTCTACCTTCAGGTCAGCGCGGACGGACTCCTGGTGGGCGGCGGATACCACTCCCACACCCCGGCCCAGCTGGCCCGGTACCGCAACTCGGTGGACGCTTCAGGAACAGGGGAATCACTGCGGCACATTGTCGAAGCCGTGGCGGCTGCCGGTTTTATGGTGGAGGGAGAGAAGCTCAAGACCGTCCCGCGCGGGTACCCGCAGGATCACCCCAGGGCCGAACTCCTCAAACACAAATCCCTTTCCGCCGCCACCGACCTGGGACAGCCGGCGTGGCTGGCTACTCCTGCCGCCCTCCAGGAGATTGCTGCTTTGTGGGATGAGCTGCGGCCGCTGGTGGACTGGGTGGGCCGGCACGCAGCACCGTAGCCTCAACCGGCTGTATCGGGTGCCAGTTCCACGTTGTAGGAGCGGATGCGGACCACCCGCCCGTCCATAAAGTCGTAGATATCGCAGGATGCCACCCGGCTGAGGCTGCCATCGGCTGAGAGGTACCGGGCAACGCTATCCACCACAACAGCCGCAGGTCCGGAAACCATCCGGAACTGATCGAACGTGGTCTGCACATCCTGCAGGTCCCGGGCGAGGGATGAACAGACATCAACCACCGCCGGCTTGCCGGCCAGGACTTCACCTCCCACAAGATCCCAGGCAACATCGTCGTGGATCTGGGGAAGGGCCTCTTCAAACCGGTGGCTCGAAAAAGCGCCTGCCACCTGCTCCATCGTCATCTGCACAACGCCCACGTTCCTTCCAGCCACCCGTGGCCCGCCGCCACAGGTGCACTTTTATTGAACTGCAGACTCCGTCCTGCCGCACCCCCAATTCTCGCTCCGACCGGCAGGCAAACGCAGAACCGCCCGCTGATTCCAGGATCAGCGGGCGGTTCTGCGGCTCCGGCGTCAGCCACGACCAGCGCTCAGGCGCAGGTCAGCGCCAGGCGCAGGTCAGTGTCAGGCGCGTGTCAGCTCGTCCTCGTCGTCGGCCGACGCCACCGGAGTACCAGCTTCCACAGGACCCCCGTTGACGGCGGTGTTTGCCGTGGCGAACCTCTCGTTCAAACGGGAGTGGCGCTGGCCGTAGGCGAAGTAGATGGCCAGGCCGATCGCCAGCCAGATGGCGAAGAAGATCCAGGTCTCCACGGCAAGGTTCGTCATCAGGTAAAGGCACAGCACGGCGGATACAACCGGCAGGACCTTGCCGAAGGGAACGCGGAACGCGGGCTTGAGGTCCGGGCGCTTCTTGCGGAGCACCAGGATGCCCAGGCTCACCACCACAAAGGCGGACAGCGTACCGATGTTGATCATTTCCTCGAGCAGGTCCACGTTGGTCAGCCCCGCCACCAGGGCCACGGCGGCCCCGCAAATGATCTGGAGGCGGACCGGCGTCGAGCGCTTGTCACTGGTCTTGGACAGCGCACGGGGCAGGAGGCCGTCGCGGCTCATCGCCAGTACCACCCGGGACAGGCCCATCAGGAGCACCATGATCACGGTGGTCAGGCCAACCAGGGAACCGAAGGCAATGACCTTGGCGGCGGAGGTGTCACCCACGGCTTCGAAGGCTGTGGTGAGGGTGGGGCTCTTGGCCTCGGCCAGCTGCGTGTACGAGACCATGCCGGTCAGGGCCAGCGATACCAGGATGTAGAGCAGCGTCACCACGGCGAGCCCGCCGAAGATGCCCCTCGGCAGGGTCTTCTGCGGGTTCTTGACTTCCTCGGCCGAGGTGGCCACAACATCGAAGCCGATGAAGGCGAAGAACACCAGTGCAGCGCCGGCGAAGATGCCCAGCGTCCCGTACTGTGCCGGTGCGGCTCCGGTGAGGAACCCGAAGAACGACTGCTTCAGGACATCCGCGGCGCCGGCACCACCGGTGGGCTCGGCGGCGGGAATGAAGGGAGTGTAGTTTTCGAACTTCACGTACGTGAAGCCGACGACGATCACAAAGAGCACCACACCGATCTTGATCAGGGTGAAGATGTTGCCCACGCGGGCGGACAGCTTCGTACCCAGCACCAGCAGTACGGTGAACACGGCAACGATGAGGAAGGCGCCCCAGTAGAGGTCCACCCCGCCCAGCGAGATGGCCGGCGGAATGTCGGCACCCATCAGCGCGAACACCTTGCTGAGGTAGATGCCCCAGTACTTGGCGATCACCGCTGCGGCCGTGAAGAGCTCAAGGATCAGGTTCCAGCCGATGATCCAGGCAAGCAGCTCGCCCATCGTGGCGTAGGTGAACACGTAGGCGGAGCCTGCCACGGGGATGGCGGTGGCGAACTCGGCGTAGCACATGATGGCAAGGGCGCAGGTGACGGCGGCGATGGCGAAAGACAACGTCACGGCAGGGCCGGAGAAGTTGGCTGCAGCCTTGGCACCAACGGAGAAGATACCGGCACCCACAGCCACCGCAACGCCCATGATCATCAGGTCCCACGTGCTGAGGGACCGTTTGAGCTTGCGTCCGGGTTCATCGGCGTCAGCGATGGACTGCTCGATTGATTTGGTCCGGAGAAGGTTCATAGGGGGATCACAATCCTGATTTCTGATGGAAACAGACCTATCAACGATAGTGTCCATCCACTGGACGGTCCCAATTGTTCCGAATGGTGAGACGGCAGTGCTGCCAAACTATGTTCTGCATAAAGCGCTTGAGGCCCTCCAAATGGAGGACCTCAAGCCTGTAGCGCCGAAGTGCTATATCGGCCAATCCATCAGTGCGGACCGGATCAGGAACCGCTTGCCTTCGGGCGCTTCCACCGAGAATCCGCTGCCCCGCCCCGGCACCACGTCAACGGTCAGGTGCGTGTGGCTCCAGTAGTTGAACTGCTCCCGGGACATCCAGAACTCCAGCGGCTGCGCCTCCAGCCCCTCGGACACATCGAATATGCCCAGCAACACATCCGAGTCACCGGTCAGGAAGTCTCCTGCCGGGTAGCACATTGGTGAGGACCCATCGCAGCACCCGCCGGACTGGTGGAACATGAGCGGCCCGTGCCGAACCCACAGCAATCGCAGCAACTCGGCGGCCGCCGGCGTGAGCGCCACCCGGGAGAAGTCCTCCCCGGGCAGCGTCACTGCAGCATGGATGCTGTCCGGGGTCATCAAAACCTCAGGACCACGCGGCCGTCGATTTTGGCGTGTTTCATCTCGTCAAAAACCGCGTTGACCTCGGCGAGTTCCCGGACGGAGACCGTGGGATGGATCTTGCCCTGGGCGTAAAAGTCCAGTGCCTCCTCCAGGTCCTGCCGGGTTCCCACGATCGAGCCGCGGACCGTCAGGCCCTTGAGCACAATCTCGAAGATGGGCGCCGGAAAATCGCCCGGCGGCAGCCCGTTGAACACAATCGTGCCGCCGCGGCGGACCATTCCAATGGCCTGTCCGAACGCTGACGGGTGCACTGCAGTAACCAGGACTCCATGGCAACCTCCGGTTTCACGCTGGATCACTTCCACGGGGTCTTCGTGCAAAGCGTTGACCGTCAGTTCGGCCCCGTGTGCCTTGGCGAGGGCGAGTTTGTCGTCGGCAATGTCCACCGCGGCAACCCGCAGGCCCATCGCCACGGCGTACTGCACCGCGATATGCCCCAGGCCGCCGATGCCGGAGATGGTCACCCACTGGCCCGGCTTGGCTTCGGTCATCTTCAGGCCCTTGTAGACGGTGACACCGGCGCAGAGCACCGGCGCCACCTCGACGGGGTCGGATCCCGCCGGTATGCGGGCGGCGAAGCGGGTATCGACGAGCATATATTCACCGAAGGACCCGTCGACGCTGTAGCCGCCGTTCTTCTGTGCCTCGCACAGGGTTTCCCAGCCGGTGCGGCAGTATTGGCAGTCGCCGCAGGCGGACCACAGCCAGGCGTTGCCCACCATGTCGCCGACCGCAAGGTCGGTGACGCCGTCCCCGAGTGCCACCACTTCACCCACTCCTTCGTGCCCGGGAACAAAGGGCGGCGAGGGCTTGACCGGCCAGTCGCCTTCGGCGGCGTGCAGATCAGTGTGGCACACACCCGTGGTGAGCACCTTGACCAGGGCTTCCCCGGGGCCGGGCGTCGGGATGGGCAGGTCCTGGATCTGGAGGTCGGTGCCGAATTCGGTTACTACTGCTGCTTGCATTGTCGTCGTCATTGGCGAAATCCTTGCGTCGTTGTAGCGGTGGTGTTGTTAGAAGAAGCCGAGCTTGTTTTCGTTGTAGCTGACCAGCAGGTTCTTGGTCTGCTGGTAGTGGTCCAGCATCATGGCGTGGTTCTCGCGCCCGATGCCCGAGGACTTGTAGCCGCCGAACGCGGCGCCCGCCGGGTAGGCGTGGTAGTTGTTGACCCAGACGCGGCCGGCCTGGATTTCCCGGCCGGCGCGGTAGGCGATGTTGCCGTTGCGGGACCAGACGCCGGCGCCCAGGCCGTACAGGGTGTCGTTGGCCAGGCCCATGGCGTCGTTGTAGTCGCTGAACTTCGTGACTGCCACCACCGGGCCGAAGATCTCCTCCTGGAAAATCCGCATCTTGTTGTGGCCCTCGAAAACGGTGGGCTGGACGTAGTAGCCCCCGGCCAGGTCGCCGGGCAGTTCGGCGCGGCCGCCGCCGGTGAGGACCTTGGCACCTTCCTGCTTGCCGATGTCGATGTAGGAGAGGATTTTCTCGAGCTGGTCATTGGAGGCCTGGGCGCCCACCTGGGTTTCGGTATCCAAGGGGTTGCCCTGGATCATTTTCTCCACCCTGGCCACGGCGTCGGCCATGAAGGATTCGTAGATGTCCTCCTGGACCAGCGCGCGGGACGGGCAGGTGCAGACTTCGCCCTGGTTGAAGGCGAACAGCGCGAAGCCTTCCTGTGCTTTGTCGTAGAACGCGTCGTTTTCCTGGGCGACGTCGTTGAAGAAGATGTTCGGGCTCTTGCCGCCGAGTTCCAGCGTGACGGGGATGAGGTTCTGGCTCGCGTACTGGCTGATCAGGCGGCCGGTGGTGGTCTCGCCCGTAAAGGCAATCTTGCGGATCCTCGGGCTGGATGCGAGCGGCTTGCCGGCCTCCACCCCGAAGCCGTTGACGATGTTCAGCACGCCTGCGGGCAGCAGGTCGCCGATGAGTTCCACCAGGACCAGGATGGAGCTCGGCGTCTGCTCGGCGGGCTTGAGCACCACTGCGTTGCCTGCCGCGAGCGCCGGCGCAAGCTTCCAGACGGCCATCAGGATGGGGAAGTTCCAGGGAATGATCTGGCCGACGACGCCGAGCGGCTCGTGGAAGTGGTAGGCGGTGGTGTCGTCGTCGAGCTGGGAGAGCCGGCCCTCCTGGGCACGGACGGCGGAGGCGAAGTAGCGGAAGTGGTCGGCGGCCAGCGGAATGTCGGCGTTGAGGGTTTCGCGGATGGGCTTGCCGTTGTCCCACGATTCGGCGACGGCGAGCATTTCCAGGTTCTCGTCGATGCGGTCGGCGATCTTGTTCAGGATGGCGGCGCGCTCGGCAACCGACGTCTTGCCCCAGGACGGTGCAACCTTATGGGCCGCGTCCAGCGCCAGGTCGATATCTTCTGCAGTCCCGCGGGCTACCTCGCAGAAGGCCTTGCCGGTGACGGGCGTGATGTTTTCGAAGTACTGGCCCTTGACCGGGGCAACCCATTCGCCGCCGATCCAGTTCTCGTAGCGGTCCTTGAAGGTGACCTTCGAACCCTCGGTACCGGGCTGGGCGTAAACAGTCATTGCTAGCTCCTTTGCTGTGCAGAGGGCGGCTCTTGCTGCTGGCGGCCGCCGTTGGAATCAGCGTAGGAGCGGGCAGGTTGCAGTCAGGTTGCACCGTCCCGGAGCTTGGGCCGCAACCTGGTTTCGGCAGACTCAACCACCGGCGCGCCTTAAGCGCCCAATTCGGCTTCCAGCCGCTCCAGGTCCGCGACGACGGCGGCCCGCTTGGGTGAGCGGGCGGGCAGGAGGCGCAGGGCGGCGCGGCGGACCCCGACGTCGTCCCTTGCCTCGGGAAGTTCGGCGTACTTGAGCAGCGACTCAGCGCTGCCGTCCGTGAGGACTGCCTCTCGCAGGAGCAACGAGACCTTGTCCCGCAACTCCACGACGCCGGGCGCCTCGGACCGCGGCAGGACAGCGCCGCGGTAGATTTCCAGGGCGATGCGGTGCGCGCCGCGTTGCAGGCAGCTCAGCACCTGGCCGCTGTCCGGCACCACATCGACCGGAAGCCGATAGGGCCGGGAACCGGGAACGGCATCGGGGCTCAGTTGCTGGAGGACTTTGCGCAGGCGCACCATTTCAGCCCTCAGGGTGATGGTGGAACCCTCACCGGGATAGAGCAGGACGCCCAGTTCCTCAGCAGAAAGCCCGTCGGGGTGGGTGCTGAGCAGCGCCAGGATCTCGCTGTGCCGGGCGGAAAGAACAATGGTTTTTCCTTCCAGGCTGAGCAGTGCCTGGTCGCGGCCCAGCAGCTGCAGGCTGTTCCGGTACAGGCTGCCTTCCTTGACCCCCTGCCCCGGTGCGCGGGAAGCGGAAGCCGTGGCCCGGCGTCGTGCCGGCCTGTTCGCAAGCTCCGCGGCAAGCTGAAGGCGCTCCACCCGCAGCTGTGCCTGGGCGGCCGCTACTGTTGCCTCCACCAGCGACAGGGTATGCGGCGCCACCGCCGTGGCCGTGCCCGTGATGTCCACGACGCCGAGGACGGCACCGGAATCCGGGTCGTGGAAGGGCACCGCCGTGCAGCTCCAGGGGTGCACTGCCCGCTGGTAATGCTCAGCGCCGGCAATCTGGATGCCCCGGCCCAGGGCAAGGGCGGTTCCGGGGGCGCTGGTGCCAACCGTGGCCTCGGACCAGTCGGCGCCGGCAACAAACATCATGCCCTCTGCCCTGCGCTGCAGCGCAGGATCGCCTTCCACCCAGAGCAGCCGGCCCACTTCGTCGCCCACCGCCACCAGCAGTCCGGAGTCGTGGCTGGGCTGTACCAGGAGTTTGTTGATGACCGGCATGATGGCGGCCAGGGGGTGATGGCTGCGGTAATCCTCGAGCTCATCCCGGTCCATGGCCAGTGGAGCGGCAGGGTTGTCCGGGTCCGCCTTGAATCCGGCGGAGCGCTGCCACGACTCGCGGATCAGGTTGCGCAGGCCGCTGGAGGCATCGTGCAGGGAGCCGCCGTCGAGCAGCTCGTGGGCGGCCAGTGCGCCGCGCTGCAGCGGCTCCGGCTGGATCAGGTTCTTCATCGAACTCCTGTGCTGCCTGTAGGCACGGCGCTGCCGTGCCGGCCAAGGGGTGGTGGCAATTCTAACCCTGCCCTCCTCCCCCACCTAGGCCTGCCGGCGGGGTGGTCAGCCGCGGGAGATGCGGATCATCTCCTCGCGCGGCACCACCTTGATGCGTTCGCGCACCACATGGTCGAGGCCTTCGGGGCCGGTCCAGGCTGCGCCCAGGCCCGCTTCGTGGGCGTCGAGCTTGTTCCAGCCTTCCCACGTGGTGTATTCGATGCCGCGTTCCTCCAGCAGGTCGATGATGGCCTGCGGATCGGGGTTCTGCGCGGGCGGCAGGGTGAGCCGGTCCTCGAGGAGGAAGCCGATGGTCTCCAGCGCGTCGCCCTTGGTGTGGCCGATCAGGCCCACCGGGCCGCGCTTGATCCACCCGGTGGCGTAGATCCCGGGCACCGGGTTACCTGCGGCGTCCAGCACACGGCCGCCCTCGTTGGGGATGACACCGCGCTTTGCGTCGTACTCCAGTTCGTCCAGGGCCGAGCCGTGGTAGCCGATGGCACGGTAGACGGCCTGCACGGGGTAGTCGATGAACTCGCCGGTGCCTTTGGCGTTGCCCGTGCCGTCAAGCTGCATGCGCTCAAACTTGATGCCTGCCACCTTGCCCGACCCGCCGTCGTCGTAAATCTCAACGGGACTGTGCAGGAAGTGCAGGTGCAGCCGGCGGGAGGAGGGGTTCTCCGATTCGGTATGCTCCTCCACGAGCCAGTTGGTGAGCGTGTTCACCATGGTCTTGATCTGGTTGTTGCTGCGGATGGCTTCGTCGGAGGCCTCATCGAACTCGAAGTCCTCCGGGTAGAGCACGATGTCCACGTCATTCATGTGGCTGAGCTCCCGCAGCTCCAGCGGCGTGAACTTCACTTGGGCCGGGCCGCGGCGGCCAAACACGTGCACGTCCGTCACAGGCGAAGCCTTCAGTCCCTGGTAGACGTTGTCCGGAATCTCGGTGCTGAGCAGCTCCTCCGGATGCTTGACCAGCATGCGGGCCACGTCCAGCGCCACATTGCCGTTGCCGATGACGGCAATCTCCTTGGCGTCCAGGGGCCAGTCCCGCGGCACGTCCGGGTGCCCGTCGTACCAGGACACAAAGTCGGCTCCGCCGAAGGAGCCCTGCAGGTCGATGCCCGGGATACCCAGGTCCGCATCCTTGACGGCGCCGGTTGAGAAGATGACGGCGTCGTAGAAGGCGCGGAAATCGTGGAGAGTAAGGTCCCGCCCGTAGGTGACGTTGCCCAGGAACCGGATGTCGCCGCGGTCCAGGACCTTGTGCAGCGCATTAACGATGCCCTTGATGCGGGGGTGGTCCGGGGCCACGCCGTACCGGATCAGGCCGTACGGCGCGGGGTAGGCCTCAAAAAGGTCGATACTGACTTCGAAGTCGCCCTCCTTCACGCCACTGGACTTTGTGAGGATGTCCGCAGCGTAGACTCCTGCCGGCCCGGCGCCCACGATGGCTACGCGGAGCGGACGTGTGGGGGTGGTTTCGCCGTGGTTGGACACTCGGAGCCCTTCTGACCGATGAGGATGCGCAGGTAGGAGCAGCGCACAGTCACTTATTCTAATTGGCCCCGGACCCCTGGCCGCGGAGCACAAAGCCGGCCTTATCCGCTTTTGGCCAGCGGAACCACATCGCCTTCGCGGTAGAGCAGCGCGCGCAGCTCGGCCTCGGCGGAGTCCGGCCGCTTGGGGTCGATGGTTTCGCCCTCGTGGTAGTGGTCCACCACGCGAGGGTCCACATAGCTTTTGCGCGCGATCGAAGGCGTGTTCCCCAGTACTTCGGAGGCGTCGACCATCGCCCGGCTGATGGCCCGCTTCCGCTTCGCCGCCGTTCTCTGCGGGCCGGTCCTGGCAAGGCTGGCAGCCGCCGCCACCGTACCCCGCAGGGTCCGGAAGTCCTTGGCGGTAAAGTCCGAGCCGGTCCGCTCCTTCACGTAGGCGTTGATGTCCGCGCTGGTAACCGGCCGCCACTGCCGGCCGTCCTTGTACGCCAGGAGCCGGGCGTTGGGTCCCCGCCGCTTGAGCAGCCGCAGCAGGGCGGCAAGGTCGGCGTCGCGGATTTCCGACTCCCAGTCCTTGCCGCTCTTGGCAGGGAACCTCAACAGGATCCGGTCCTTGCGCACCTGCACGTGGGCGCAGAGCAGGGTGGCCAGGCCGCGGCTGCCGTTCTCGTTGGTGTACCGCTCGGACCCCACCCGCAGCGACCCGCTGTCTAGCATCCGGAAGGCGGCCGCAAGGACCCGGTCACGCGAAAATCCGTCACTTCGCAGGTCCATGGTTACCCGACGGCGGGCGCCCGGCAGCGATTCGGCCAGCTGAAGCGCCCGGTTGAACTTCACCCGGTCCTTCCGCTCCCGCCATTCCGGGTGGTAGATGTACTGCCGCCGGCCAACAGCGTCCACGCCGGTGGCCTGGATGTGCCCGTTCTCGAACGGGGCAATCCAAACGTCCGTCCACGCCGGCGGTATTCCGATACTTTCCAGCCGCTCGCGGACGGGCCCCGGTGGCAGGGTGGAGCCGTCCAGGTCCCGGTAACTGAAACCCTTGCCCGCCGCCACCCGGCGGTAGCCGCGGCCCGAAGCGTTGCTGCGCCGGAGCCTCATGGGGCGGTCTCCGGCCGGTCGGCGTAAGTCATAAAAGCAAGCCTACTGACTATTTGCCGGAATACCCGTCCTGGAAGTGATGTTATGGGTGTTGTGCCTTTTCCCGATGGATCCTCCTCCCCCGCCCACCTGCCCGCTCCGACTACCCCAACGTCCTCGCCAGGGCCGGCTCCTGCAGCAGCAGTAAGCGGGGCACCCGCAGGCGGCGCCGGCACCAAGGGGGCGCCCAAGGCAGTGGACAAGGAGACGACGGCGGGGATCCTGTTTGGCATCGGCGCCTACGGACTGTGGGGGCTGCTCCCGCTGTACTTCTTTGTGCTGATGCCGGCAGGCGCCGTCGAAATTGTGGCCAACCGGGTGGTGTGGTCACTGCTGTTCTGTGCGCTCCTCATCACGGTGACCCGGTCATGGGGCACCCTGTCGCAGGCACTGCGGGACCGTTCCGTTTTTGGCACGCTTGCCGTGGCGGCTTTCCTGATCGCCATCAACTGGCTGACCTACACCTACGGGGTGACCACGGGACAGGCCGTCGAGGCATCACTGGGATACTTCATCAATCCGCTGGTTTCGGTCATGCTTGGCGTGCTGGTACTGAAGGAAAAGCTGCGGCCGCTGCAGTGGGCGGCCGTCGCCATCGGCTTCATCGCCGTCGGAGTGCTCACCTACTCCTATGGAAAGCTCCCGTGGATTGCACTGACGCTCGCCTTCAGTTTTGGCCTGTACGGTTTCGTGAAGAAGCGGGTTGGTCCGAAGGTGGATGCCGTCACCAGCCTCAGCGTTGAAACAGTGGTGCTGGCTCCGTTTGCTGCCGTCACCATGATTTACCTGGCGTCGGCCGGAACCGCCACCCTGACCACACAGGGGCCCGGCCATTTCTGGCTCCTGCTGGCTTCCGGCGTGATCACCGCGGTGCCGCTGGTGTTCTTCGGTGCCGCGGCACGCCGGCTCCCGATGACCACCATCGGGCTGCTCCAGTATTCAGCACCCGTGCTGCAGTTCATCCTGGCGCTGCTGGTGTTCAAGGAAGCAATGACCGTGGACCGCTGGATCGGGTTCGGCGTGGTGTGGCTGGCGCTGCTGGTCCTGACCGTGGACATGCTGCGCACCGCACGCAAGACGTCCGTGGCCCGCCGAAGGAGCAAAGCTTCCCTGAAATCCACCTGACCCACTGTTGCGGGGAAGCCCGGTGGAGTAGGTTGCTCGGATGGAGGACTCATATCAGGTCATCGTGATCGGGGCAGGATTCGCCGGCATCGCCGCAGCCAAGGAACTTGGCCGCAAGGGCGTCCGGGTACTGCTGATCGACTCGAACAACTACCACCAGTTCCAGCCGCTGCTGTACCAGGTTGCCACGTCACAGATCGGCGTGTCAGCCATTGCCCGGCCCATCCGGTCGGTTTTCAGGCGCCGCAGGAACGTCCGGGTCCTGACGGCCGAGGTGTCTGCCGTCGACGCCGCAAACCACACTGTCACCACCGCCGAGGGTGACACATTCCGCGCCCAGATCCTGGTGGTTGCCGTTGGTGCCGTCCCCAATTTCTTCAACATACCCGGCGCGGCGGAGCATACCTTCCCGCTGTATTCGGTCACGGACGCAACCCGTTTGGGAACCAGCGTGACCCGGCTGCTGGACCGGGCGGACCGGGAGCCAGGGGCGCCGGTGGAGATGGTCGTGGTCGGCGGCGGACCCACCGGTGTGGAGACAGCCGGGGCCCTGGCGGAAAACATCAAATTCGTCGTGGCCAAGTACTTCTCCCCTGAACTGGCTGCGCGGTGCCGCGTGCACCTGGTGGACATGGTCCCCACCGTCCTCACCATGTTTTCGGCGAAGTCCCAGGAGTACACCCGGCAGCGCCTGGCAAAAATCGGCGTCCAGATGCACATGGGCGTGGGCGTCACAGAAGTGCGTGACGGCGGCGTAACGCTGGCCGACGGGACGGACATCCCGGGAGGAATCGTGGTGTGGGCCGGGGGGCTCAAGGGCGGCGACCTCCTGGCCGGCTCCGGGCTGCCCCAGGGGAAAGGCGGCCGGATCGATGTCCTCACCGACCTGACCGTTCCCGACGTCGAGGGCGTCTACGTCATTGGCGATGCCGCCAACATCACCGACTCCACCGGAGCCAAGCTGCCACAGCTCGGCTCAGTGGCCCAGCAGGCCGGCAAGTGGGCAGCCCGCAACATCAACGCAGACCTCAACGGCGGCACCCGGCAGCCGTTCCGCTACGTGGACAAAGGCTACATGGCCATGATCGGGCGGGGAGCGGCCGTGGCTGAACTCGGCCGGCAGCGCATGCAGCTCCAGGGGCCGCTGGCCTTCCTGTCCTGGCTCCTGGTGCACCTGGCGCTCCTGTCCGGATTCCAGCAGAAAATCCGGGCGTTGTTTTCCTGGCTCAACGGGTACGTCCTGCACAGCCCCGCGCAGGTGGTTATCGGCGGGCCGGATAACGTCAACCGACAGCTGCCTTAAAACCCCTGGGCCCCGGAACGGTAGTTCCGGGGCCCAGGTTTTGTTCGCGCCGTTGCGAGGGGACGCTAACTCTATTGACGGCTACGCGTTGGCCTTGATGGCCGCAGCCAGGACCTCCAGGCCGTCGTTCAGCAGCTCATCGGTGATAACCAGCGGCGGCAGGAGACGGATGACGTTGCCGTAGGTGCCGCACGTCAGGATGATGACGCCTTCCTTCAGGCAGGCGGCGGCAACGGCCTTTGTCAGTTCCGGGTTCGGTTCCTTGGAGCCGGCCTGGACCAGCTCGATGGCCAGCATTGCACCGCGGCCGCGGACATCGCCGATAACACCGGTTCCAGCGCCTGCCAGTTCCTGCTGCAGTTCCCGAAGCCGGGTAGTGGCGAGGGCTTCGATGTGGCGGGCGCGGCCGTTCAGGTCGTACTCCTCCATGGTGCCGATGGAGGCGAGTGCGGCGGCGCAGGCCACCGGGTTGCCGCCGTAGGTGCCGCCGAGGCCGCCCGGGTGGACGGCGTCGAGCAGGTCTGCCCGGCCGGTGATAGCGGAGAGCGGCATGCCGCCGGCGATGCCCTTGGCCAGGGTCATGATGTCCGGGATGACGCCTTCGTGGTTGACGGCGAACCATTCGCCGGTGCGGCAGAAACCGGACTGGACCTCGTCGGCGATGAAGACGATGCCCTTGTCCTTGGCCCAGGCTGCCAGTGCAGGGAGGAAGCCTTCAGCGGGGACGATGAAGCCGCCCTCGCCCTGGATGGGTTCGATGATGATCGCGGCAACCTGGTCTCCGCCGATCTGCTTTTCGATCATGGTGATGGCGCGCTTGGCGGCCTCGGCACCGGTGATCTCCGGGTTTTCCTCGCGGTACGGGTAGCTCATGGGCATGCGGTAGACCTCGGGCGCGAACGGGCCGAAGTTGGTCTTGTACGGCATGGCCTTGGCAGTGAGCGCCATGGTGAGGTTGGTCCGGCCGTGGTAGGCGTGGTCGAAAGCCACGACGGCGTCACGCCCCGTGGCGAGGCGGGCCACCTTGATGGCGTTCTCCACTGCCTCCGCGCCGGAGTTGAACAGGACGGTGCGCTTCTCGTGGTCGCCCGGGGTGAGGCGGTTCAGCTGCTCGGCGACAGCCACGTAACCTTCGTACGGCGTGACCATAAAGCAGGTGTGGGTGAAGTGCTCCACGGCTTCCTTGACAGCACCGACGACGGCGGGATCGGACGCGCCCACGCTGGTCACTGCGATGCCTGAACCAAGGTCGATGAAGGAGTTGCCGTCCACGTCATGGATGATGCCGCCGTCGGCGTCGGCAACGTATACCGGGACGCCGGAGGCGACGCCCGCGGCGACGACGGACTTGCGCCGTTCAGCCAGGGCCAGCGACTTGGGGCCCGGGAAGTCGGCCTGGACGCGGCGCTTCTGTTCCAGCCGGAAGGTGATGTCTGATGCGGTGGTGGTCATGGGGGGCCTTTCAGGAATTGCGGGGAGCGTTTGGGGAAGTGATGCCGTTAGCGCGGACTCGTCAGGCGTCCAGTGCGCTCATCACGTGCTTGATGCGCGTGTAGTCCTCGACGCCGTACATGGAGAGGTCTTTGCCGTAGCCGGACTGCTTGAAGCCACCGTGCGGCATTTCGGCGGTGAGGAGGATGTGGGTGTTGATCCAGACGGCGCCGAAGTCCAGGTCGCGGCTGAGCCGCATGGCCGTGCCGTGGTTGGAGGTCCAGACGCTGGAGGCCAGGGCGTAGTCCACATCGTTGGCCAGTTCCACCGCTTCTTCTTCCGTGCTGAACTTTTGCACCGTGATGACCGGTCCGAACGTTTCCTGCTGGACGATGCTGTCCGTCTGCTTCGCACCAGTGACGATGGTGGGCTCGAAGAAGAAGCCCTTATCCCCCGCCTGGTGTCCGCCGGTTTCGATCCGGCAGTGCGCTGGAAGGTTTTCCACCACGGAGCTGACCTGCTTGAAGTGGTTGATGTTGTTCAGCGGGCCGAAGTAGTTGTCTTCGTCGTTCTGCGAGCCGGTGTGCAGGGTCTTGGTGTGCTCCACCATGGCTGCCACAACGTCGTCATGCACGGATTCCTCCACCAGGACCCGGGTGATGGCGGTGCAGTCCTGCCCGGCGTTGAAGAAGGCGAATTCGGCGATGGCCGCGGCGCTCTTCTTGATGTCGGCGTCCTTGAACACGATGGCCGGCGCCTTGCCGCCCAGCTCCAGGTGGGCGCGCTTGAGGCTCTTCGCGGCACCGGAGGCGACGGCGATGCCGGCGCGGACCGAGCCGGTGATGGACACCAGGCCGGGAACCTTGTGGTCCACCATCATGGCTCCGGTCTGGCCGGTGCCCAGCACCACGTTCAGGACGCCGGCGGGGAAGATGTCACCGGCGAGACGGGCCAGGACCAGGGTGGACTCCGGGGTGGTGTCCGAGGGCTTCAGGACAACGGTGTTGCCGGCTGCGAGCGCGGGACCGATCTTCCAGATGGCCATCAGGAACGGGTAGTTCCAGGGCGCCACCTGGGCCACAACGCCGATGGGTTCGCGGCGGACGTAGGAGGTGTGGCCCTCGAAGTACTCACCCGCTGACTTGCCTTCCAGGATGCGGGCTGCTCCGGCGAAGAAGCGCAGCTGGTCGGCACCGGCGGCGACTTCCTCAGAGGCGATCAGGGAGCGCACCTGGCCCGTGTTGCGGTGCTGCGCCTCCACCAGTTCGTCGCTGTTGGCCTCGACGGCGTCGGCGAGCTTGAGCAGCATCAGCTGGCGCTGGCCGGGCGTGACGTGCTTCCAGCTCTTGAAGGCTTCCTTGGCTGCGGCCATGGCAGCGTCCACATCCTGCTGGTTGGAGATGGGCGAGTGCGCCACCACTTCACCGTTGGTGGGGTTCACGATGTCCAGCGTGCCGCTGCCGGCGGGCGTGACAAAGGAACCGTTGATGAAGTTCTGCAAGGTTTGGACCACGGTGTGCAACCTCTTTCCTGGGGGCCATCGGCGTCGAAACTGATGGATCTGACTGCCTTGAGCCTATGCCAGCGCCCCTGCCCCGTGAATAGCCACCTGCACACCTTTCCTGCCGCTTTTTAGTGCGGTTGACTAGCGCCCGTTTATCCTTGGTTCATGGCCATTTCCCTTGCTGCCCTCCTGGGTGTCAAATCCCTGAACCTGTCCAAAGTGGGGGTCGCCGAGACCACCTGGCACGAGGACATCAACTGGGTGGCTGTGACCGAACTGGAGGACCCGCAGCGCTTCATCAATGGTGGCGAGCTCATCCTCACCACTGGCTTGCGGCTGAAATCGGCCCCCGAGCAGCGGCGTTTTGTCCGGCAGGTACAGCGGGCCGGCGCCGTGGGTATCGGCTTCGGCGTGGGGCTGTCCCATGAAGCAGTACCGCCGGCCCTGCTCGCCGAGGCCAACCGCTGGGGCCTGCCGGTGGTGGAAGTCCCCTACGAAACACCCTTCATCGCCATCGGCAAGCTGGTGGCGGACGCCCAGTCCGCGGACCATTACGCCAAACTGGAACGGCTGATCGCCGGCCACCAGGTGCTGGCGCGCGCGCTGCTGACCGGCGGCGGCCTGGCCGAGCTCCTGAAACACCTCGGCGGGATGCTCCGGGCGGACATCGCGCTCACCCAGTTCACGGCACAGCTGTACAACAGCACCAAAGACAGTCCGCAAGCCGATACCTGGGCGTCCTACCCCATCCCCACCGGCCGGCGGGATGCCTGCACCCTCTGGGTCCGCAAGCCCTTTGAGGACTCGGGCATCATCGGGTACGCCCAGAACCTGATCAGTGTTGAGCTGAACAACATGGTCAAGCAGCGCCAGGCCGAGCGCGCCCTGTGCGGGCAGGTGCTGGAGGACGTGATCCACGGGGCGCTGGAGACCAGCGAGGCGCAGCGCCGCCTGGCCGGGGTGGGCATCAACAGCACGCGCAAGAACGTGGTGCTGTTGGCTGTCTCGGCCGCCCATCACAAGGCCCTGGTGAGCACCTCGGTGCCGCGGGAACTGGAGAAGTCCGTGGCCGCCGTCGTGGGCAAGGACCTGATGCTGGTGATGAACGACGACGGCGGGGCGGCGCCGTCGCTGGCGCGGAAGTTGAGCGACCACCTGGCGGAGGCGGGGATTCACGCCACGATCGGCATCGGCGGCGCGTACACCAAGCCGAACGGCCTGCGCTGGAGCTACTTTGAGGCGCGGGATGCGGCCAGCCACGGACTGCCGGTCAACGAGCCGGAGCGGCTGAGCCTGACGTCGCTGCTGCTGGCCAGTGAGGACGTGCCGCTGGCGGACATGGCCCACGAGTCCCTGAATCCGCTGCGGACCTTCGACGCCGCCCATGGCGCCGAACTGATGACCACGCTGGAAAGCTACCTGAACAACAACGGCTCCGTGGCCGCCGTCGCCGAGGAGCTCACCCTGCACCGCAACACGGTCAGGTACCGGCTGGCACAGATCACCGAACTGACCGGTTACGACCCCGCGGTCACCACGGACCGGGTGCAGCTCTGGCTCGCCCTTGCGGTGGCCCGGCTGTCCGCCCGGCAGGGGAAGTAGCCGCAACGCGGGTCAGACAGGGAAGTAGCCGCAACGCGGGTGGGCCCACGCCCGCCGGGTTCCCTGGCCGAGCTTGCGAGGCTAGGGTGCGGGCGGGGTCAGACAGTGCCCAATAGTTGGGGTTGAAAGGGCGTTATCTGACTCCGCGTTGCCTTGGGAGCCCCTACAGAACCCCGCGCCGCAGCAGGCCACGGGACTTTTTCCGGGCCTTGCGGTACTTGGCCTCGGCCTGGTCCATGACTTCGGCCTGGCGTTTCCGAAGCACCGCCATCGCCTCGGCCGCGGCCTCCGCCATGGCAGGGCCCGCTTCCAGGTCCTGCAGCAGCTTCCGGGCCACCACGGCGTCGTGGAAGCCGCCGAGGATTTTCTGCTGCTTGTGGGCTGCCTTGGCCACTTTCCCGGCGCGTTTGCCCTTCACCAGCACCGCCAGCTCGGCCACGTGCCGCAACCGCTTGGCCTCCTTGCGGACCTGGTGGAGTGCGTTTTCGTAATCCGTGCCGCGCCGGGCCTGGCGGGCGGCCTTCTGCGAGCGCCGCAGCCTGCGCACGGACTTGTCCACGGCTTTCACGGCAAGCCGACGGCCTGCCGCCACCTCATCCGCCCTCACCGGCGGCTTATCGCGGAAGTCTTCCAGGTTGTCCAGCAGCCGAAAATACCGCTCGGACTGAAGGGCGTCGTGTACCTGGCGGTAACCGGCGTCGAATGCCGCTCCGGCCTTGCGCTCCACCTGCTCGCGGACGGCGTCCGTGCCGGCCCCCGGCGGAAGCCCGGCCAGTTGGCCGCGCAGCCCTGCCAGGACCACCTCGGCGTCCCGCGGATCGCCCATCAGCTGGCCCAGCCAGTCCAGCTCATCCCGCAAACGCCGGACGGGCGTGGCCCGGTACAGCTTCTTGTACGCGGCCAGCACCGACCGGAGCCGGCGGATGGCGGACCTCATGTTGTGGATGCCCTCGGGTTCCTCCAGCCTGACCGCGGCGTCCTCGGCGAGGAGCCGGCGCAGTTGCTCCGTCACGTAGACGGTGACGACGGCGGCGGCCGGTGCCTTCTTTCCGGCCTGGAGTTCCACCGGGGCTGCCTGGCCTTCCAGCGCTGCGCCCGCCTTTGACGCGCCCCCAAGGGCCCGGGCCAGTTTGGATGCGTGGCCGGCCGGACGGGCTCCCGCAGCCAGGAGCAGCGGCTCTGCGGGCTCGAACAGCTCCGGCCCGCCGTGAACCAGTTCGAGTTCCCACTCGCGCCAGCTCTGCGGCTGTTCTTCCGCGTCTCCGGGGCGCAGGCGGGTTGCCTCCACCCAGTCATCTGCCAGGTCCGCCAGGTGCGTCCCGTCCCCGGCGTACAGCGCGTGGGTGGTACGCCGGGTCTGAAGCCGGACTACGGGCCTCACGTCGGCTCCCCGAAGGTGAGCCTGGACATGCGCCAGCAGGCTGTCAGGCACGACGTCGGGCTGGCCCAGCGGTGCGTGCACCTCGCGGCGGTGCTGGGGTTCTGTTTCAGTGGTTGCTTCCGGCGGCAGCTTCAGGTGCCAGCCGGCGTCGGCCCCGCCGGTGCGGCGGCGCAGGGTGATGCGGCGGGAGGCGAGCGTGTGCTTGTCCGTATCGAAGTAGACGGCCTCCAGGACGGCAGTATGCGGCGTCCCGACGCTGGCCACGCCCGCCAGTTCTTCCAGCGCGGGCACTGCGGCGTCTTCACCGACGTCGTACTTCTTCTCGATCTCAATTCCCTCGGAAGCCATCACAGCCGTCCTTCCGCACTCGTCACGCATGGCCTGGACGGATTGGCGCCCCAGCCCCCGCTGGCAGTCTATTGCCCGGGCAGGCAGCGGCGGGAGAGCTTGACCACAAAACTGGAAACATCAAACGTCTAACCTTTAGCCTTGGGAGATGCCCGCCGTTCCCCCCTCCCCTGCAATCCCTTACACCGCACATGCTTCGGCGCCTGCCACTGCTTCGGCCCAGGTGCGGGCCGCCGCGCCTGCTGTTGGGGGCACTTCTGGAGGCGAGGCAACCAAGCCGCGCTCCGCCGTCGTGTTCGGCGTGATAGCTCTGGTACTCATCGGGCTCAACCTGCGGGCGGGCATCACCGGGGCATCGGCGCTTCTGCACGACCTGCAGACCGTATTGGGTTACGGACCCCTCGTGGCTGCCATCATCCCCTCCATCCCCACACTCTGCTTCGCCCTGGCCGGCGCCGGTACCTCCTGGCTGACAGGCAAATTGGGCGTGGAGAAGGCCATCCTGCTGTCACTCTCCCTGCTGGCCGGCGGGCTCCTGCTCCGCGGCATCCCCGCCACCGGAATGCTGGTACTGGGCAGCGTGGTGGGAATGTCCGGGCTGGCAGTGTGCAACGTGGCCATGCCGTCCTTCATCCGTGAACACTTCGCGCACCGGACCTCGCTCATGACGGCCGTCTATACGGTGACCATGACCACCGGGGCCACCGTCACGGCCGTTGCCGTGGTTCCGTTGGCGCAGGCCCTGGGATCGCCGTCCGCGGCCGTCGGCGCCATTGGAATCACCGCCGTCGCCGCTTTCCTCGGCTTCCTCCCCGTCGCCTTGCACGCACACCGCAACAGCACCCGGTCCGCGGCCCGGCATGTGTCCCCCTGGCCGCTGCTTCGGACCCGGAAAGGGCTGCTCCTGACGGCAATCTTCACGCTCCAGGCCCTGTTGGCCTATGCGCTGCTGAGCTGGTTCCCGTACATGCTCACCACCATGGGCATGAACGCTTCGGACAGCGGGCTGATGTTCGGGCTGATGCAGCTGGTGTCCGTTCCTGCGGGCATGCTGCTCATTGCCATTGGTTCCCGCCCCCGCATGCTGCGCCCGGCGTTTTACCTGGTCAGCATCACCATGGCCGCGGGACTTGCCCTGCTCCTGGTCCTGCCGGTGGCCCTGGCCGTTGTTCCCGCGGTCCTGCTGGGGTTCGGCCTGGGCATCTTCCCGCTGGTGATGGTGATGATCAGCCGGAGCGGAGCCAGCACGGCCGAAACCACAGCACTTTCCACCCTTGCCCAGTCCAGCGGGTACCTGCTCGCCACCGCCGGCCCCTTCGGCATGGGACTGCTGCACAGCGCCACCGGCGGCTGGATCCTGCCCCTTGCGTTACTGCTTTTCCTGTCGCTGGTCCAGATTGTGGTGGCGCACCTGATCACGGGCAGCGCGATGACCCGCGGCGCAACTGGCGTCGTTGCCGCCCGCACGGCCGGATCACCCGCGGCCGAATTTCCCGCGGCCGAATCTCCCGCGGCCGAATCTCCCGCGGCCGGGCGGAAGTAGGACGCCATGGCCCTCAGTACCTCACACCGTCCGCCGCTTGCCGAGGAAGTCACGGCAAAGCTCCGCGCCATGATCCACTCCGGTGAATGGCCCCTGCACCAGCGCATCCCCTCCGAGACCGGACTGATGACGGATCTGGGCGTCTCGCGGGGCACGCTGCGCGAGGCCATCAAGGCCCTGGCGCACAGCGGCATGCTGGAAGTGCGCCGCGGAGACGGCACCTACGTCCGCGCCACCAGCGAGATCTCCGGTGCCGCCCGCCGCATGTACCAGGACCACACCGAGGCGCACATCCTGGAAGTCCGCCTCGGCCTGGACACCCAGGCAGCCCGGCTCGCGGCGCGCCATGCCACGCCTGACGACGTCGCGGCCCTGCGCGCGCTCCTCAGCGATCGGGCCCAGGCCTGGAAAAGCCAAGACTATGCGGCCTGGGCGCGTGCCGACTGGGGTTTCCATGAGCGCGTGGCCCAAGCCTCCGGCAACCCCCTGCTGCATGAGCTCTACGTCAGCTTCGGCGCCGTGGTCCATGAGGACATGCTCAAACAACTTCTCCGGCCCGGATTCGACGGGCTGCAGCACGAGGGGCATGACCTACTGCTCGAGGCCATAGAGCAGGGCGATGAGGACGGGTCCGTGGCCACCGTAAACCGGAACCTCAACTCCTGCGCAGAGTGGCTGGCGGCGTAGCGGCTCCGCCTTCGAAGGGAAATGCGGCGGTCACGGGGTTTCACCCGGCCTTAATCGGTCAGTAGGCTTACTATTCGACGAAGGTTGTCTTCCTGGCGTGCTCATACTGCGCACCCGGGTACCCGCCGACGAATGAGGAGTTCCCTATGGCGCAAGCACGCCTGACCGAACAGGTGCCGGGCACCGATACCCCGCAACCGCTACCGGCGCCACATCCGAACGGGCACGAACCGGCCGCGGCTCCAAAGAAACGCCCTGCCAAACAGCCCAGCGCACTTTGGACTGACGGGCTGGGCAGGGTGGGCACCCGGGCAGCCCAGGTCCTGCTGATCCTGACGGTCGCAGTGGTGTCCGTCTACGCGCTGATGCAGATCAAACTCCTGGTCATTCCGGTCCTGATCGCGCTGATCCTGGCCGCGGCGATAGGACCGTTCGTGAACATGCTGCGGCGCCGCGGCATCCCAGGCGGAGTGGCCACAGGCCTCGCTTTCGTGGCATTGCTGGCCTTGCTCGCCGGCATTTCCACAGTGATCTATTTTTCCGTCCGCAACCAGTGGGGCGAGCTGGCGGCACAGGCTTCCTCAGGACTGGATGAGCTGGAACAGTTCCTGCTGACCGGCCCGGTTCCCATCGAGCAGGAACAGCTGGACCAGGCGCGCGAAGGGATTGTGCAGTTCGCCACCAGCAGCCAGGTCCGGTCCGGCGCCATCACCGGCCTGTCGGTGGTCACCGAATTCATAGCCGGGGCCAGCCTGATGGTGGTCATCCTGTTTTTCTTCCTCAAGGACGGCGCGAAAATCTGGAACTTCTTCCTCCGGCCCTTTAGCGGGCAACGGGAAGCGAAGCTGCGCCGGGTGGGGAGCCGGACGCTGGAAGTGCTGGGCGGGTACGTCCGCGGCACCGCCATCGTGGCCCTGGTGGACACGGTGGCCATCGGCGCCGCGCTGCTGATCATGCAGGTTCCCCTGGCCTTTCCCCTGGCCATCATCGTGTTCATCGGCGCATTTATTCCGCTGGTGGGCGCCACGGTGGCCGGCATCCTGGCCGCCCTGGTGGCGCTGGTGGCAAACGGCCCGATTGTCGCACTGATCGTGGTGGCCGTGGTGGTGGCGGTCAACCAGCTCGAAGGCGACCTCCTGCAGCCGATCGTGATGGGCAAGTCACTGCAGCTCCACGCCCTGGTGATCCTGATGGCACTGACTGCCGGCACTATCCTGGCCGGCATCGTAGGTGCCGTGCTGTCGGTGCCGCTTACCGCCGTCGCGTGGGCCATCATCCAGGTGTGGACGGCGGAGGATCCAAACCTGGAGGACATGAACCCGAACCTGCCTCCCGCACAGAGCCAGCCGGTCTAGGCCTGGCCTTTTAATCACGCACGACGACGGTCCGGCACCTGGGCGCCGGACCGTCGTCGTTCGTTTTTGCTGCGTTAGCGCTGCAGGCCCGCAAACACATTCTTGGGCCGCTGCATCTCGCCGTGCTTGGCGCCCAGGATGACCACCAGGCCGGCGAACGCCGGGATGACCCACTGCAGCACCTTGAGCTGCTGCTGCGCCGCCTTCAGTTCATCCGAGGCATCCGGCCGCGGCTCCGTAGCACTCTCAGCGCCCTGATCGGCCAGCTTCTCCACCTTCTTGCCCAGGATGCCGGAGTACAGCGTCACGGCAGCGCCCGCCACCGTCACCGCCGTCTTGATCACCGTGTCCCGCGCCACGCCGTCCTGCTTGGCAATGCGCTCCTTGTTTTCCCAGGCAATCGCGAGGTCCGCCACCAGGTGGGAGGCGAACGCAGCCGTCTGGAAGGGCGCCCACTTCATCCACCCGGCACTGGAGAGCCGGGTCCGCTCTGACGGCTCCCTGGCCGCCGCTGCCGCACCGTTCAGGCCGATGGCACCCATCAAGGATCCACCGAACCATGCTGCTGCCGTCAGGTCGTGAACCGACCGGGCAATAAGATTTCCTGCCATGATGTGCATTCCTAACGTTGAACTGGTTACAGATGCCGTGCCTGCGGACGTCTCTTGCCGTGTCCCCTCAAGGTCATGGTGCGCCTATGGTAAGCACACTTACTAATGTTACGAAAGCCCGTCTTGTACAGGCGCAACGCGTAATATCTTGGGCATGGGTACTACAGGGAGTTTGTTCGGCTGGGCCTTTGGTGACCCCGCCCGTGAAGATGACGGCAGCTACGTGGAGAAGCTTCAGCGCGAAGCGTTCGGGAATGCGCGGGACACTGCCAAAGCCAAGGGCGTGGCAGTGGTGCCGGGAACCGAAGTCTTCACCGTGCTGAGCGGAAACGATTCCCTCGTGGAACTGGAGAACGCCCCCGGGCAGCTGGTGGTCCGCTGCACCGTCCACGTCGAGGGACCAGGCGCGGAGAAGATCCGCGCCGAAGGACCCATGAACGGATAAGCAATGTCGGACAGCGACTCCACCCTCAGCCAGGCAGCGGATGCCGTCGAGGAGGCCTCGAACCACCCGGCCCTCGACGTCCTGGCCCGGGCCGGGTTCGCGGTTATGGCGCTGCTGCACGTCATCATTGGGGCCATCGCCATTGCGGTCGCCTTCGGCCAGCCCGGAGAGGCCGAGCCCACGGGCGCCATCGAACAGCTCGCGGCCAATGCGTGGGGACCGGCCGTGATGTGGGCCTGTGTGGCTGCGTGCCTGGGCCTTGCTTTATGGCAGGCCAGTGAAGCCACGCTCCGGGCCCGCCGCCTTCCCCGCAAGGAGCGGCTGGCCAAGCTGGTTTCCTCGGGCTTCCTGGCCATCGCCTACGGCAGTGTAGGCCTCAGTTTCGCGGGTTTCGCCGTCGGACTGCGGGGCGACTCCAGTGAGAGCACCCGCGATTTCAGTGCTTCGCTGATGGGAACCCCGTGGGGGCTGTGGGCGCTGGTGGCGCTGGGCCTGACCATCATCGGGATCGGCGTCTACTTCATCTTCAAAGGCATCCGGCGGGGGTTCAAGGAGGAACTCTTCCACTTCGACGGCACCCGGCGCGGACGGCTTATCGACAGCCTGGGCATCTCAGGCCATATCGCCAAAGGCGCTGCCCTGTGCCTCACCGGGCTGCTCTTTGTGATTGCCGCCGCGAAGCATAACGCCAACGAATCCACGGGATTGGACGGCAGCCTCAAGGCGCTCCGCGACCACCCCTTCGGCCCCTACCTGCTGGTTGCCATCGGGGCCGGATTCATCGCCTACGGAATTTTCGCCCTCATCCGGTCCCGCTTCGGGCGGATGTAGCTCCACTACAGGAAGGAACGCCATGTCCACCGTGTCACAGCTGTTCAACACCCCTGCCGCCGATGTCTGGCGGGTCATTGCCGACGGCTGGCTCTACTCCGGCTGGGTGGTGGGTGCCTCAAGGATCCGCGCGGTGGACGACACCTGGCCGCAGGCCGGCTCACGCCTCCACCATTCTGTGGGCACGTGGCCGCTAGTGATCAACGACAGCACCCGCGTGACAGCTGCCGAACCGGAGAAGTCACTGGAACTGGTGGCGCGCGGCTGGCCGCTGGGCGAGGCCAAAGTGGTGATCACCCTGCAGGACCAGGGCAACCAGTGCCTTGTCACCATGGCCGAGGACGCTATCCGCGGCCCGGGCAAGAAGGTCCCGAAGGCACTGCGGGATCCGATGATCACCATGCGCAACCGGGAGACGCTCAAGCGGCTGGAGCTGATGGCGGCAGGCGGAGCCGGGAAGTAGCCCGGCCGGGTTAACTATTCAGCGGTCAAAGTGAAGGTGGATGCCTGGTCGCCGAAGTCATCGCTGACCACTACCTTGACCGGCCCCTTCTTGACGTCAAACGCAATGAGCCCCTGGCGGAGATCCCCGACGCCCACTTCCTCAGTGGGCAGGCCGCCCAGGCCATCCTCAAGATAGATCCGTTCGCCCTGGTTGCCCTCCGAGTCGTACGCCTCGAAGTTCATCGGCGCGGCCGTGCTGGTTCCGGTGAGCGTCTCCCATGAGACCTCGAACACCAGGAACCCTCCGTTCGCCGGTTTCAGGTAGGACATGGCCGGGATCTCGGTGGTGTACAGGGAATCGAGGACGCCGATCTTTACGGTGTTGCCTTCGGACACGGTGACCACGAGGGAGTTTTTATCGGTGGTGGTTCCGGATGATGGAGCGGGCGCTGCCTGCGAGGCCGAGGGAAGAGGCGGCTGAACGGGAACGTTCCGGCCCTCGAGGGCTGCAGCTGTGATGCTGATGGACACGACAGTGAGCAGGATTGCGGTAATCATGCTTGCGAGCCAGAGGATTACCGTGATGATCCACGCCTTCTTTTTGTTCTCCGGGTAGCCTTCCAGCGGACGCCCATCCTTGTCCCTGGCATTCCCGGTCAGGATGATGATCAGGTCAACGATGGCCCAGATACCCAGTCCGCCCAGAGTCAGCAGCTTGGCGGCGCCGGTGCCAATCTTGCCGAGATAGAACCGGTCCGCGCCCAGGCTGCCGAGCAGGAGGGACAGGATCCAGGTGGTGACGAAGGACTTGCCCGGCCCGCCGGCGTAAGGAACCTGCCCGTATGGCTCCGGCTGGTAGCCGCCGGACTGTCCTCCCTGGTAGTGCCCGGCGAAACCGGACGGAGCGGGCGGAACCGGCGGAACTGACGCGCTGTTTTCGGGCGCAGGCGGGTAACTGGGGTGGCTCATGGAGGGTCCTTAGGTAAGGGCAGGCGGAATGGCAGCGGCCGGCCGGGGCCGGCACGTGTTTCTCCAATGAATTTACTTTATTGGCCAAAAAAGTGGGATGGGCAGAAATGCCCATCCCACTGATTTGACTTCGAAAAGCGCTAGACCTGCGCGGCTACACCGTCGCGGGAGATGTCCACCATGTCCTCGCGCGGCACTACCTTAATGCGCTCACGCTTGACCTCAACACCGTGCGAGCCGCCTGCTTCCGTGGCTGCTGCGCCAAGGGCGAGTTCGTGGGCGTCCAGTGCCAGCCAGCCTTCCCAGCTGGTGAACTTCACGCCACGGGCGTCGAGGAGTTCCACCACGGCGTCCTCGGCCGGAACGCTGGCCACCGGAAGGTTTTCGCGGTCTTCCAGCAGGTAGGTGACGGTCTCCAGGGCGTCGCCCTTGGTGTGGCCGATCAGGCCGACGGGACCGCGCTTGATCCAGCCCGTGGCGTAGATACCCGGCACGTGGGTGCCGGAGGCATCCAGGACGCGGCCGCCGTCGTTCGGGACCACACCCTTCTTGTGGTCGAACTCGATCTCCGGCAGGGCGGAACCGAAGTAGCCAATGGCGCGATACACGGCCTGGACCCGGTAGTCCACGAACTCGCCGGTGCCGCGGGCGTTGCCTGTGCCATCCAGTTCGGTGCGCTCGAACTTGATGCCGGCCACCTTGCCGGGCGTCTCGGCGTCGTCGTAAATCTCCACCGGGCTGTGCAGGAAGTGCAGGTGCAGGCGGCGGGAAGCCTTCAGCTCGGAGACGTCCTCGGGCTGCTCGGCGATCCAGTTGGTGAGCGTGCCGACCATGGTCTTGGTCTGGTTGTTTGTCTGGATCTGGCGGTCCGATTCCTCGTCGAACTCGAAGTCCTCCGGGTAGAGGATGATGTCCACGTCCTTGGAGTGGGACAGCTCGCGCAGTTCCAGCGGGGTGAATTTCACCTGGGCAGGCCCGCGGCGGCCGAAGACGTGCACGTCGGTGACCGGCGAGGCCTTCAGTCCGGCGTAGACATTGTCCGGGATTTCCGAGACCAGCAGGTCGTCGGCGTGCTTGGATAGGACGCGCGCCACGTCCAGGGCGACATTTCCGTTGCCGATGACGGCGATTTCCTTGGCTTCGAGGGGCCATTCACGGGGAACGTCGGGGTGGCCGTCGTACCAGGAGACGAAGTCCGCGCCGCCGTAGGAGCCGTCCAGCTCGATGCCGGGGATGTTGAGGTCCGCGTCCTTGATGGCACCGGTGGCGAAGATGACGGCGTCGTAGTGGGTGCGCAGGTCCTCGATGGTGAGGTCCGTTCCGTAGTCCACGTTGCCGAAGAAGCGGATGTCGCCGCGGTCCAGGACCTTGTGCAGGGCGTTGACGATGCCCTTGATGCGGGGGTGGTCAGGGGCCACGCCGTAGCGGATCAGGCCGTAGGGTGCCGGGTAGCGGTCAAAGAGGTCGATGCTGACGGTCAGCTCGCCGCTCTTGACGGCCTCGCTCTTGGTGAGGATGTCCGCGGCGTAGACGCCGGCCGGGCCGGAGCCCACGACGGCGACGCGCAGCGGACGGTCGGCAGAACCTACGGTGGTGCTTGATGACACGGCTGTGTTCCTTTTCTTCGATCCGTCCCAACTAAGTAGCGCTAAGTGTCGTTATGAGGGCTCAAAACGACACTTGGCGCTACCCAGTTGGGTGGGGGCTAGGTGGTAACGGAGGTCTTGCGGGGGCTGTTGGGGGTGGTGGTTCCGTAATCAGCGGTTTTGAAGTGCGACGGCC